>JAKIYB010000041.1:0-12274 GCA_022708765.1 Armatimonadota bacterium
AGTCAGCCCGTCTCGCTTGGGCTCATACTGGGGATCGAATGCCGGTCCCGTGAGATCGTGAATCTGTAAGGAGAGTGTTTGCGGGAGGGCTTTCGTATCTTTCCAGACGACGATGGCGCGCGACAGCAGCTCAAAGGCGTTGGTATTGGTGATGACCATGGTATGGCCATTTTCCATGGGCATCTGATACGCGGGGGGAAGCTGATTCGTGCGCAGTGCTTCCGCCGCGATGGTACGGGCAAGCTGCATGATGACGCTGCCACGAAACGAAAGCTCCTGGGCGGAAACCGGCGTCGTGGCAGGCAGTAATCCTATGATGAGCAGCAGCAACACCGCGTTTCTCATCACCTGTACCATACCCGATCTGCATGAAGCGCTAACCACACGACGGACCAATTGTAGGGTTCACCAGGAGGGCTGTCAAGGAACTGAGCGAACGGCTCGCGGGGTTCTTCACTCATCGCGCGCGAATTGCAGTAACAGAAATAACATTCCCGCCGCCAACGCGACCGTGAGTACGATACCGGCGATGATGATAGAGAAGCGAGAAAGGACGACAATGACGGCAATCGCGATCAGCACGGGGACAGCACTGCGGTAGAGAACATCGCGGAGGTTGGCGGGTTTGAAGAGCCAGGCGAAGAACGAGGTATTCAGCGACGCGCCGCATTTCGCGCAAATGCGG
Organism: Armatimonadota bacterium; assembly: GCA_022708765.1. Lineage (GTDB taxonomy): Bacteria > Armatimonadota > Hebobacteria > CAIYQO01 > CAIYQO01 > JAKIYB01. Next base: position 686 of record JAKIYB010000041.1, read on the forward strand.
CTGCCGTGCGGATTCTCCGCGCGGCACTCAAAACACTGGACGACCGGGCCGTTTTCCACGCGCGCTTTCGCGTCATGCAGCCGACGCAGTTTAACGCGCTCCTGCACGGCATGTTCGGGAGCCAGATCAACGGCAATCTGCATTTCGGCAACCGCTTCGTCATACCGACCCAGTTCAGCCAGCGACTCCGCCAGGAATGCGTGCGCGGCGGCGTTTTTCGGATCGCGTGCGATGACTGCCCGATATTGCGCCATGCGCTCCGCGTGTAATTCCGCGGCTAGACGGCGTTCATGCTCAACATGGAACAGATGCACGGCGCCGGCGACACCGAGCATCACCGCCACGTAGGCCATCATCGCCTGCTCCCCGCCGGTTGCCAGCACAAGCAGGAACAACAGCACGGTGAGAAGGATAAGACACAGCGCCTGCGCCGCTGAGAGTGTTTTCTCGATGAGCCAGACGTTGATGACGCGGACGACGACGAACGCGAAGGCGGCTCCGCCCAGAATCCATCCGAATAATGTGAATATGCTTCCAGCCGCTTCTGACACCGCGGCACCTCCGCGACAGGCTATGTGAGCGTATCAGGTGAGTGTGCTCACTATAGCCGGCTCCCTCGGGGGTGTCAATCCGGGCGTCACCCAGACGGTGTTGGTGAAAACGATAAAAACTTTTCCGCCTAATGGGGTTTATTCCGTGCATCAGCATGGAATATTATGAATGGCCCAGTGCAAAGGGGGCAGTCGGAACTTCGGTTCCGGCTGGCACTGGGTACCTCCTGTGAAGGGCCGTCACGCATCGCGTGGCGGCCCTTGGGTTTTTTAGCAGGCTTACGGCGTTGTCAGGCGAATTCCTCCCGGTGAAAACATCACGCTGCCGCCCAGTTCCTCCGTCACCTGTCGCACCGGCACGAACAGCGCGTTCAACGCGATGAATGCCTCCTTACCATTGGTCACCGCCACTTCGCGCGAGTCACGAGTGAGATACACGGTCTCCACGCCCGCGTCCCAGTGGACGGAAGCATGCAGATACCCCGCCAGTTGCCGCGCGGGCAAGTAGCTGCGCCCACCACGCAGTGTTGGTCCGATATCCCCTGAAACAGGCGTGCCGTTCACTTTCATCGCGGAATGTGAGCCGAGAATGGGACGAGCTATGCCGTCGGCGCTCCGCACCGCCTGCGTCAGTTCCTGCCGGGTGAGCACATCGGCCAGGCCAAACCCGTGTAGTCGTCGCTGCACCCGTGTTACGTCATTTGCCGCCCGCCGGTAGATATCCGGAAAAACGGCCATGTAGACCACGCCATCTGCCTGTCCGATGGCGACCGTTTCGTAGGTAATCAACACCGTATCGCCGATGGCGACGTTGGTGTAGAGTTCGCGGATGTGAGGCGGAAAGAGGCGAATGCAACCGTGGCTGACCGTGCGGCCAATGGTGCGAGGATTATTGGTGCCATGGATGCCGTAGCCCGGCCGGTTCAGGCCGATCCAGCGGTCGCCCAGCGGATTGTTCGGTCCCGGCGGCTCGACATCGCCGCCCGCCCAGGAAGGACGATGCCAGGCGGGATCCACCACCTTCGTGTTCACCTGTAATCTGCCGACGGGGGTATGCCAGCGTTCGGTGATTTGCCCGATGGAGACGGGATAATGCGCGGTGACGCGATTCTTCGTCCAATGATACAGCATCAACTCCGGAAGATTGAGTACCACACCGTTCGATAGATGATTGATCGCGATGCGCCGACCCGGCAACAGCAGCGTATCGCTGGACAGTCCGCCGGGATTCGCTCGCGTCAGATGCCGATACCCGACATGTTCCTGGATACCAAGATTCACCCAGCTTCGCCCACTCGACCACGGAATCGTCGTATTTTCCCCGAAGCTGACCGGCAACCGCGCTACGCGTTCACGCAATGTCGTTTGCGCGTTTGACAGCATCATTGAAGCCAGCACGATTACGCAGAGAGCAAGGGTGTTCACGTTGCGCATGATCTCATCCTTCTCCAGTCAATAGAGCTGTAAACAGCATTACCCTGAATAAGTCAAATGTCGTGCTCGGATGCTTACCAAAACGCTGTCGCCCCCTGGCAAGGCAGGGAGCGACAGCGTGAGAGTTTCACACCATGTCAGTATTCCAGAATGCGAAGGTACGGCGGACTGCTCGTTTCCACGAAGCCGTGCACCAGCGTCCGTGCCGCGTTCAGGGTTTTCAGCACCTGGATATATTCGTAGTTCCCTTCCCGCCAGATGCTGACCAGGCCATCGGCTTCAGACCGCAGCTTCTCACGCGCGGACGCGGGCACGGCGTTCGGATTCAGGAAGCCCAGGCAAACGCCGCCATACTGCTGGATCATACCGAGTGCCGGCGTCAGCATATCGAACACATCTTCTTCGCCTATCGCGGTAATCAGCCGGGTGAGATCGAGGAAGAGGCGACCGCGCTTCAGGCGCGTTGTTGCCTGGAACGCCTCGTCTAGCTGCGCGAGCGCGCGCCGCGCGCCGACGGTTACTTCATCCCAGATATCGTCCTCGGTGAGGCTAACTGCTTCGGCGTCCTCTTCGTCGGAGACGTTAAATAACCGCAGCGCACCGGTGGCGATGCCCTTGTCGAAATCGTCTTTCATGCCGTAGTTCATCGCCAGCTGCTGCAACCGCTCCTGACGGGTACTGGTCGTGGTGAGCTCGAAAAGGTGATCGTCAGCCCGCAGCGTCTCCCGCATGAAGTTCACCTCGAAGATCTCCTGGTGGAGCTCCGAAGACACTTCGAAGAGATAGAAGGCGCCATACGGGATACCACCGCCGATGAGCGTATCCAGTTCCGGCACGCCCAGCGAAATCGCCTCCTGGTAGCGGAACTGCGGCTCCTGGAACGGTGGAACGATTTCCAAGCCCTGCTCGCTGAAGAAGAACAGGGATTTTGCCGGCACGTGGCGCGAACCACGGCTTTTCAGCACCTCGAGGAAACGCATGCGTTGATTGTTGATGCGATCCATCGAGAGGTAGATCACCACGTCCGCGGTATATTCCTCGGCGACAGTGCCGGTTACTTCGCCTTCCATCAACTCACGCAGTAACAGTGGGGTTAACCCTTCGCGTTTGAGCGCGTTAATCAGGCTGTAGATTATCTCCCGTAGCTCACCAGGGTTATTCGCCAGCCGCTGGAAATGCGTCAAGCTGTCAACGACGACCCGCCGCGCGCCGATCTCGCGAATCATCTCTGGAAAGATACCTTCGTGTCGCTTGATATCCTGATACATCAGGTCAGGCGAGGTGAAGAGCACTTTCAGTTTGTCTTCTTCCTCCAGCGCTCGAAAATCCCAGCCAAAATTCATCGCGTCACGATAGATCTGCTGCGGGAATTCTTCGAAGGTGATGAAGAAGCCCGGCTCATCATAACGCAGGATGCCTTCGTATAAAAATTGCATGCCCAGGGTGGATTTACCGGAGCCCGGGGCGCCGGCCACCAGCACGGCATCGCCCTCAAGCAGGCCGCCGTGAAGCAGATTATCCAATCCGGGCACACCGGTCGGAATACGTTGCTGAACGTGCATGATCGCTCCTCACTGTTAGAATTCAATGACACTGCCGAAGGATGGGGAGATGGCGCTAACGCCGCTGGGGGATATAGCGATAGACGTCCGACCCCGGATAACTGATTTTCTGAATGAAATGCTTCTGCTCCAACAGTTGCAATTCGCGTTCCACCTCGCCCATTTCGCGGCCAAGCCGGATAGCGATCTGCCGTGCGGTATTGACCGTATAGGGATTCGCTTCAAAGAAGGAGATCAGCCGGTCCACACCGCTCAACGATGCTGCCGCGCCTTGCAGCGTGCCGCTCACGCGGAAGGTGCGGATTTCCCGGCGCACCTTATCCGCCAGCCCCTGCAGTTGATTGGCCTGCGCGAGCACGTATTGCTCGAGTTCCGCATCTGGCATCGTGTCAATGCGCTTGCGCTCCTGATCGCGCCGCCGGATGAAGGCATCCGCCTCCGCTACCGCGCCCTCCAGGCTGAATCCCTGGTCGAGCGCCTGCTTGATCAGCGCGACCTTTTCCAGCGCCGTGTAGTCGTAACACCGATTTTTCTCTTCATCAACCGGCGTAATAATCCCTTTGTCGGTCCAATACGATAATTGGCGAATCGAAACATTGCATAGGGAAGCCGCCTGCCCGATACCTAACCGTAAACGGGAAACCAGGTCGTGGATATCAACGGGGCGCAATCCGATTCGTTTCTTATCTGCACCAGCCATTAGTGACTCTCCCTTCCAGAGTGTTGCTGCTTGTTGAAAAGTAGATACGGCCTGACGGAAACAGCTCCCTCACGTGCGGGGAACGATTCGCGCTGGCGTCTTCTTCAAACATGATAGAGCGATTAACAGACGAAGTGTGTGTGCATATGCGTACAAACACAGGGATCGGCCGGATACTCGACGGCGCTGATGTCGGCACGCGACGGGATGCCCGGCGCTTTATCCTACCGCATTTTCGCGCGTAGTGCCCTGGCGTGATGTCAGAAATACTGTACAAACACCGAAAAGACTTATGGTATGTATCCGCCGACTTGCTGTCGCATGAAGGCAGTGCTAGAATACCGGCGACGAAGGGAGCGACATGGCCGTCATTCGGGGATTGCAAGCGAATATCCTGCCGGCGTCAGTCGTGACAACCGGCATGTTCGATGGCGTGCATCGCGGCCACCAGGCGCTGCTGCACTCGTGCCGGCGCCGCGCCGACGCCCTGCGCCTGCCCGCCGTGGCGCTTACCTATGATCCGCATCCTCTGCGCGTTTTACATCCCGATGCCCCGGTGCGTCTGCTGACACCGGTAGAGGAGAAACTGCGGCGCCTGCAGGCTTCCGCTATTGACGAAGTCATTGTTACGCGCTTTACCCATGACTTTTCGCTGCTCTCGCCGGAAGAGTTTTTACGCGCTGTCGTAGATGCGCTGCATCCGCGTGCCATCGTCGTAGGATACCGCACAACTTTCGGCCGTGACCGCGCTGGCACTGCTGACGTGCTGCGCGATTTCGGTGCCCGCACTGGCATCGAGATTGAAGTCGTACCGCCGGTGGAGATACGCGGCATGCCTGTCAGCAGTTCACTCATCCGCCGAACGCTGGAGGAGGGGAATGTGGAGGAGGCGGCCGAGTTATTGGGCTACCGTTATATGATGGGCTGCGCGGTGACGCGCGGAGATGGCCGCGGCCGCTTGTTGGGGATGCCGACGGCGAACCTTGAACCGGAACCTGAGAAGCTCGTTCCAGCGGATGGCGTCTACGCGGTGACTGTCGCGTTCTGTGAAGGCACGCGCCGTGGGGTGATGAGCATCGGCTCTCGCCCAACTTTTCATCGCCCGCACGCCCTCGAGGTGCATCTTCTCGACTACGACGGCGACCTGTATGGCCAGACGCTGGAGATCACTTTCTTGCGCCGCCTGCGCGATATCTGCACTTTCCCAAACGCCGACCTGCTGATGGCGCGCATACGGGAAGATATCATTGCGGCACGGGCATTTTAAGCGCCGGCAGGGAACGTCACATCAGCCGCGAATTATCCCACATCCGTCTATGGGAGCTTCCATCATGGACTTCACTCGCCATAATGAAGAACAGGCCGCCGTCTGGGCCGCTTTCAACGCCGGCGCCCCCATGCGCGTGCCGATGACGATCGCCTGCAATCCGCGCATGATTCTACTCGACCCAGAATTGAATCCGAAGCGCATCACCTTCGAGGAGGCCTTCACCAACCCGGCGGTGATGTTCGAGGTGGACCTGCTGTTCGCCTACTGGTTTCGCCACGCGGTGCCCTGCGATATTGAGCGCGGCGTGCCCGACCAGTGGGCCATTTGTCCGAATTTCCAGAATGTTGGCGATGCCGCCTGGCTTGGCGCGCCGCTACACTACTTTGACGACGGTGTACCCGATACTCGGCCTATCCTCACCGATAACAACAAGCGCCTACTCTTCGACCGCGGCATCCCCGATCCCTTTGCGAATCTCATGGGCACGGCGCGCGACTTCCTGGAATACTACCGGGAGCGCGCGGAGAAGACGATTTACCATGACCGGCCCGTCAACGTGGTAAACAGTTCGCCCGGCCTTGGCTTCGACGGCCCGATGACGCTGGCCTGCAACCTGCGCGGGGCGACGGAGTTCTGCCTCGACCTGTATGAAGACCCCGATTACGCGCAAGAACTGCTCGCTTTCCTGGTGGAAGCGGTGACCCAGCGGCAGCGCGCCTGGCGCGACTATTTCGGCTATCCCCGCGAGCGCGGCGGCATCTGGTTCGCCGATGACAGTATCGCGCTGCTCTCATGCGAGGCGTACCGGGAACTGATTCTGCCGCATCACAAGACGTATCTCTTCACCGACCGCGCGCCTGAAGCCCCGCTCACCGTCCACCTCTGCGGCGATGCCAGCCGCCACTTTGTCACTATCCGCGATGAACTGGGAGCCACACGCTTCGACACCGGCTTTCCCTTCGACCACGGGGCGATGCGCGCGGCGCTGGGTCCGGGCATCGTTATCGAGGGCGGCCCACATGTGGACCTGTTGCTGCACGGTACGCCGGAAGCAGTCGGTGCCGAAACGCGGCGTATCTTACGCTCCGGAGTGACGGAGGGCGGAAAATTCATCCTCAAGGAAGCGAATAACCTTGCACCGCGGACGCCGATGGCGAACCTGCAGGCGATGTATGATGCCTGCCGGACGGAAGGGGTCTACGCATCCGCAGCCGCGGAAAAGTGACAAGCGTCCGATACCCCGCCCGCCAGGCTGTAGACCCGCGTGAACCCCGCCCGCCGCAGCAGCGCGGCGGCGATGCGGCTGCGCACGCCGGTAGAGCAGTAGAGCACGATGTCCCGTGATGAATCCAACTCCGCCATGCGCCGGGTGAAAGCGGGGTAGGGAAGGTGCCGCGCGCCCGGCAGCGGCGGACGGTCATCGAGTTCCCACTCCTCGCGTAAATCTACGAGGCACAGTATTGCATCACCGAGGCGTTGTGCGAGCGCTTCCGGTGATATCTCCACATCATCTCCCGGTTCGGGGAGTATCCCGCAAAACACCTGGTAATCCATGAGGGAGGTGATGGTCGGCGCCGTGCCGCACAGCGGACAATCCGTATTTTTTTCGACAGTGACTTCGCGGAAGCGCATCGTTTGCGTATCAACCAGCAGCAGCCGTCCGAGCAGCGATTCCCCGAGGCAGAGCAGCAGTTTCAGCGCTTCCGTTGCCTGGATGGTGCCGATGAGACCGGGCAGCACACCAAGAACACCGCCTTCGGCGCAACTGGGCACCTGTTCCGGCGCGGGCGGGTAGGGAAAGAGACAACGGTAGCACGGCCCCCGGCGGGCGTCGAAGACCGTCACCTGTCCCTCATAGCGATAGACGCTGCCGAATACCAGCGGCTTACCGAGTAGCGCACAGGCGTCATTCAGCAGATAACGGGTGGGGAAATTATCAGTGCCGTCAATGATGACATCGTAGCCCCGCAGCACATCCAGCGCATTGGCGGCGGTGATGCGCTCGTGAATTGGCGTCACCGTCAGCAGCGGATTCAGCGCAAGCAGGGTTGCTTCAGCGGACGCGGCTTTCTCGCGGCCCACATCCGTCGTGCGGTGCAGTACCTGCCGTTGCAGGTTTGTCACATCCACCACATCGCCGTCAGCAACGCCCAGCGTGCCTACGCCCGCTGCCGCCAGGTACAGCGCCGCCGGCGAACCCAGTCCTCCAACTCCCACCAGTAGGACGCGCCCGGCCTTTAAGCGCTCCTGTCCAGCCACACCCACACCCGGCAGGATGAGGTGGCGGCTATAGCGATGCTCTTCGTCGAAGGTTAATGGCATGACGGATCATTATAGCATCCACCTGTGCATAATCAGAACCCCCTCTCTCGTGTCGAAAGAGGGGGTATTATGGTTGCGCGATAAATAGCGGAAGCTTATCGCAGCACGAACTCCACCAGCGTACGCACGGGCACGCCCGTGCTGCCTTTGGGCTCGTACGCGCGTGGCTTGTCCAGGTAGGATGTGCCGGCGATGTCGAGATGCACCCACGGATTGTCGCCGGCGAATTCCTGGAGGAACATACCGCCCTGTATTGCGGAGCCTTCACGACTCGCGGAGTTCTTCAGATCGGCCACGTCACTGTCAAGCAGCGCGCGTACTTCCGGATCGAAGGGGAGTTGCCACATCTTCTCACCCACGGCAGCACCGGCTGCGATGACGGCGTCAATGAGCTCCTGATTGTTACCCATCACCCCTGTCCAGACACGCGCCGCCGGTGAGAGTTGCGACGTCAATGACCGCGTCGAACGACTCCTCTGCGGCGAGTGAGAGGGCATCAGCGAGAATAAGGCGGCCTTCCGCGTCGGTGTTGTCAATCTCGATGGTTTTACCATTCCGCGCGCGCAGGATATCATCCACTTTATAGGACAAGCCGCTCACCATATTTTCGCAAGTCGGCACCAGCACCGTCACCGCCACGTCTGGCTTCAACCGGGCGATGGCGCGCACGGCGCAGAGCACCGCCGCCGCGCCCGCCATGTCCGTCTTCATGTGCTTCATGAATTCAGCCGGCTTCAGCGACAGTCCGCCGCTGTCGTAGCAGATGCCCTTGCCGATGAGGCAGACGCGCTTGCGCGGTGTCCCTTCCGGCACATAGTCCAGCCGAATGAAGCGCGGCGGGTGCGAACTGGCGCGCCCGACCATCAGCAGGCAGCGCATTCGCTCCTCCGCGAGGCGCTGCTCATCCCAGATCTCGCAGCGAAGGCCGTGCGTATCGGCGATGTCCCGCGCGATGCGCGCCAGTTCGCCGGGCGTGATCAGGTCCGGCGGCTCATTTGCAAGATCGCGTGTCAGGTTTGCAGCGTCCGCGATGATTTGTCCTTTATAAACGCCCGCTTCGACGTCCGATAGCTTTGTCGCATCTATCTCGACAATAATGACGCTCTCAATCTCGGTTTTCGGTTCATCCGCCGGCGCGCTCTTGTACTTATCGAACGCATAGCCACCGAGTAACACACCCTCCGTCACCGCCTGCGCGCACTCCACTGTGGGAAGACCGGCGATGCCCGCGCCATGCAGCAGTGTCGCCACCGTGCGTGCCTTCAGCTCCTTCGCGCGTTTAATAGCACTTGCGGTTGACTGGCGAATCTGCTCCGTGCCGAACGTCTCTCGCTTGCCCAGGCCGACTACCAGCACGCGCTTAGCCGGAATATTCCCGAAGGTTGGCACGTCCAGGATGCTGTTCAGCTTTCCCTTGAACTGCTGCTCGGTGATCTGGTCAGCGAGCCATCCATCCAGCGCCAGGTTCACCGCGCCTGTCGCGCCGCCGGGAATCGCCACGCCTTCAAAAAGGTTGACGATCAGTACGTCACATGAAATCTGGGTGAGATCACCCTGTCGAATCTGAATGTCCATGTTTGCTTACATTCCTCGCGCCCGAGGAGAGTCCTTCCTTCGTATGGCCGATTTTACGCTCAAACAAGACGGCAGGAGGTTGTGTTGTGCTTGCGGAATAAATGAGGAGGGAGAATGAACGCATGGAACACGAACGCTGTGTATCCGCTACTCCGGAAGTGATTGCTCACGCCGCACAGGTTGTCGCAGATGGCGGTGTGATCGCCTTTCCGACTGATACCGTGTATGGGCTCGCTTGCGATCTCTATAACGCCGCCGCTATCCGGCGCGTCTTCACTATCAAAAGCCGTTCGCGCGCCATGCCGCTCATCGCTATGATCGCCGATACCTCACAGTGGGAAGCTGTGGCAGCCACCGTTCCTTCCGGCGCGCGCATCCTCTCGGAGCGCTGGTGGCCAGGGCCGCTCACCATCATCGTACCGGCGCATAAGCATGTGCCCGCTGAAGCGCTGGGCGGCGGCACGACACTCGGCGTCCGCATTCCCGATCATCCCATTGCGCTGGAACTGCTGCGGCAAGTAAACAGACCGCTGGCCACCACCAGCGCCAACCGCAGCGGAGAGCCAGCCGCGTGTTCCGCACAGGAAGTGGCGAATGCCCTCGGTGACATGGTGGATCTCATTCTCGATGCCGGACCCAGCACGCAAGGTGTTCCGTCAACCATCGTGGACTGCACCGTCACCCCGCCCCGCATCCTTCGCGAAGGTAAACTCACCGCCGCTATGCTCGGTATCGGATGATGAAAAAACGTGGGGCAGGTCGTGGCATGACCGGCCCCGCATACATTCGAGTTACCTTCGGTGGGGGAGATTACACCGTTTCCGCTACTGTCGCCGGTCGCAACGCGTCATATCCTGGCGGTGTCATGTATGTGAGCAGGTCGTCACCGGGCACCATTTGTCGGGCGAGGGCTTCCGCTTCCTCCGTCACCGCGATCATATCACGCAGAATGGCCCCTTCCGGATCGAAGAAGTAGCTGCTGTGCCCGCCGAGGATGAGATCCACTTTCGCTTTCAGAACGCGCTGATACGTGACGGCGTAGCCGCGCGTCGGCCAGGCAGTGTCATTGTAGCTGAACGGCAACCATTGGGACACGGGGCCGCCGCCGTATTGCAGTGTATCGCCAGTGCAGGCCGTACGCATACCCCGCCAGGGAATAAGGAAGCCAGTGTGCGCGAAGCAGTGCCCCGGCGTGTGAATGGGCGTTACCGGCACGTCGTTCCACATAAATATCTCTTCGTAGGACAGCCGGCGGTCAACCTTCACGCTATCGAAGGGGAAGTTGTACCAGTCTACCGTGCAGGGATAGCGGAAGCGCTTCGGCTCTTCCATCAGGATGGCCACATCTGGCGTTGCGCAGACTTCCGCGCCGTAACGTTCGCGTACCAGGTCGCTAAACTGGCAGTGGTCGCCGTGATAGTGGGTGATCACCACCAACTCAATGCGCCGCAGTCCCGTCTCCGCTTCCAGCAGATCCAGGTCGGCATGCACCGCATTCACGCTCTCCTCCCAGGGCAACCAGACGCACGGATCGGGATCCACCAGCAGCCCGCGTCCCTGCTCGTCCACGAAGAGGATCATGTTGCCAAAATTGTTATTCTGGTAAATGCCCGGTACGACTTCCTTGTAACGTCCAAACTCGCGAATCGGGCCGCGCTTCCACTCCGTCCGCTCCGCCCGGCGCGGCGACTGCTTGAACCACGCCATACGCTCGAGCAGCGCGGCGATGTCGGCTGTGGGGTCAGTGATAACCGGACCGGTTGAGGGCAGCAGAAGGGTGGGGGATAGCGCCGCTACCTTCTGAAGCAATTCTCGCAACTGCTTGTAACCATCCGGCGTTCCGTAGCCGCGTTCCAGATCGAAAAAGTTCACCAGGTAGCCGCCGGCGTGCAACAGATCGCCGGAGAAGAGGACGCCCGCTTCTCGCCAGAAAAAACCGATGGCACGTTTCCCGGACCCCGGCAACGCTACCACTTCCAGCGTGAGACCTTCCCAGGTGAAGGTTTCGCCGACATGCAGTGTGCCGGCGACGTTCAGCGCCTGGTGCGGCGGGCGCTCGGTGGTGCAGCCGGCGATGCCGTAGGGTTCTTCACCGCGGTATTCCCACTCCCGCGATTCCGGCCACACCGTTTCACAGGCGGCGAAAAATGTCTCCGATCGTTTCGCGACTTCGAC
>JAKIYB010000041.1:12305-15575 GCA_022708765.1 Armatimonadota bacterium
TGCCACGTAAACCTTCGCGTCCGAGAACGACTGCCACTCGCCGCAGTGCTCACGCTGCACCTGTGTGTGCAGCACGACGGACGGCGCGGGTAATCCGGCATCCGACAGCAGCGAAGACAGATCTGCTTCCGGGCAGTCAATGAGCAAACTGGCGCCGTTGCGCACCAACAGATAGCCGTTTGTGCTGGAAGAAATGACCCAAAGGTCAGGGATTGCGTCAACGCGAGAGAGGTGTGCCATTAAGTTAAACCGCTTAAACAAAGAATCAGCGCGCGGAAATATGCATAGCGCTGTCATCCGTACTATACCAGACTGGCGGCTTCGGGGCAAGGCAAGGCGAGGAACACACGGACAAGCGAGCAGCCCCGCGAGCTTCATCCGACTAGGAGGTGGATAATCCCGAAGCAATCAGGACGGCCCCGAGGGGAAGTCGTCTCCGTCGTGAGCACGAGATAACCTCTCTATCGAACACGACATTCGATAACTTCCCCGTGGAGTCGGCTCGATGAAGTCTCGCCCGCCGGGGAATGACTACACTTCAGCAGCCGGTGCTTCTTTCACTGTACCGCGTCGCCGCAGCAGTACCACCGGCGCCACGATCAGCGCCACCAGCGCGAAGAGCGTCGCCACCGCCGCCAGCACCACCAGCAGGGTGATGAGAATCGCGCGCATCAGGCTGAAGAACTGCGCCATGCCGAAGCTCTCCATCGGGCGGCCTTCGGCGAAGGTGGCGGTGATCTCCACCAGGCTGCTCTTCGTCACCACCTCAAGCATCGCACGTTTATTCTGTGCCGCCTGCTGCTCGGCCCAGTGGCGCGATTGTTCGGCGCTCAATGTCTCCCAGTAGCGGTTGCGGTCGCTGATATTACCGAGCTTCTCCGCCGTCTTGATCTTCTTTTCCATCTCCTCCATGTATTGCAGGAACTGCGGGGTCAGGTCTTCGCCGTTCAGCGTGACGCCGCTCACGCGCCCCATCTTCTCCAGCGCGTCCAGCGTCGCCTTTGCTTCCTTCGCCGGCACTTTTCCGCGCACGGTGGCGACGGGAATCTGCCCCTCGTCGCCGGCATAGGTGAAATCAATCACGAAGCCGCCGTGCTTGCGGATCAGCGCACTGCCTTCACGCCCAGCCTTCAGCGCGTTCCGCACTTGCAGCGCATACCCCACGTCATACACCATCTTCAACCCGCCGGTGATGCCGTAATTCCGGCCGGTGGTCGGGTCGTAGAGCATGTCGCTGGCGCCAGAAAGGTCGCCGGCAAAACCTATTGGTGCTGGCGCAGGTTTTCGCGCAAATGTTGCATCAAATGTCGGTGAAGGTACCGCGAAAAGATCGCGTTCCATCGGTCGTTTTGCATAGCTTCTCTTGGCGCCGTACGGTTTATACGGTAAATCATCTGCACGTAAAGGTCCATTAACAGTATATGAGTATGCGCCGTATTCACGATCCACCGAGCCATCCGGCGCATAGACCATCACCGGCGTTTCGCGCGGCTCGGTGAAGACGGCGACGACCAGCGCGAGGCAGACGAGCACGGCGGCGGCGCTGAAGCCGACCAGCCAGCGCAGCAGTGGAGTGGGGGTATTGGACTGTTGCGGTTGAGACATGGCACGAACCTTCTGTAATACATATTCGGATACATCGGGATAGGAACTGGCATACGCTTCCGTGAAGCGGTCACGGTCTGCTTCGAGTTGCGCCAGCGCTGCGCGGCAACCGGCGCAGTTGGCCAGATGCGCCTCCACCGCAATGCGTTCGCGCGGGGTTGCTTCGCCATCCTGGTACGCGGAGAGCCGCGCTTCCCAGTCCGGGCAGGGCATCTCGCGTGTCACGGCTCCACCTCCTTCTCCGCGCCGGCCAACAGCGCGCGCAGGCGGCTCTTCGCCCGGCACACCCGCACGCGCGCCGCCTGGTTGCTGATTTTCAGCAGCGCGGCAATCTCGTCGTAGGACAGCTCGAGCAGGTAGCGGGCGGCTAGCACATCGCGGTCCTCATCGGGGAGCCGGGCGAGGAGGTCGGTTGGATCCATCCGTTGCTCGGGCCCGTCGGCGCGGTACCACTCCTCGGCGCCCTCCTCGTCCCAACTTACCGTCGGACGCCGGCTCGCAAGCCAGGCGAACGCACGATGCCGCAGAATGCCGTACAGCCAGCTACCCAGTCGGGAGGGATCGCGCAGTTGGTCGAGGTGACGATAGGCTTCAATGAAGGTTTCCTGCACCGCGTCCCGCGCCGCTTCCTCATCGCCGAGAAGGTGCCACGCGGCGGCGTGCAGCCGCCCCTGATGCCGCGCGATGACCGCGCCATACGCATCAAGGTCGCCCCGACGCACCCGTCCAACTAATCCCGCATCCGTCTCCAGCACGCTGACTCCTTGCTGTCACTCCTTAGTGGGGTTGGAAAGGCGATTTGTTACTGGCTCCGGAAAATATCTTTCGCTACCGCACTCGTGCTCGTACTCGAATGTTCCGCAGGCGGGCGAGACTCTGTCGAGCCGACTCCGGGTGGAGATAACGAGCAATCGTGACCAAACTATCGGTAGTCCGCGCCCTCCGCGGCGCGTGTTACCGGAATACGACACCGTGTATTACAACACTGCCATCGGTTCCATTGCTGGCATCACCACACGGTGCGGTGATGCGGATACCACGCGCCGCGGAGGGCGCGGACTACCTGGGTGAGCCTCCGTGCAAGCTCCGCTCACTCCCCCAACGCCAGCCGCCCCTCCAGATCATCCACAAACTGCCGCGCCGCGCGTCCAGACCGCCCGGTATACGTCAGCGCCCAGCGCAGGGCATCGCGTTCCAGTATGTCAGGATCAATTGCTAACCCGCGTTGGGCGACGAGGTGGCGGACAATGGCGAGGTAGGCATCCTGGTCGAGCTTGTAAAATCCCATGCGGATGCCGAAGCGGTCGGCGAGTGAAAGCTGTTCGCTGATGGCGTCGCCTGGATGCGCTTCTTCAGCGGTCGGCTGCCGGCTGGCGAAGCGTTCGGGAATCAGGTGACGGCGGTTGGAGGTGGCATAGATGAGCATGTTCGTCGGCCGCGCGTGCAGGCCGCCTTCCAGCATCGCCTTCAGCTCTTTGTACTCAGCATCGTCGTCTTCAAAGGAAAGATCGTCGCAGAAGAGGACATACTTTTCCGGCCGCTCCCAGAGCCGGTCCATGATCTCCGGTAGATCGAGCAGGTCGCCGCGCTGCACCTGCACCAGCCGCAGGCCATCCCGAGCAAACTCCTGCAGCAGCGCCTTCACCGCCGAGGATTTTCCGGTGC
>JAKIYB010000420.1 GCA_022708765.1 Armatimonadota bacterium
CGCATGAGTCCGGCATTCACCAGCACGGCATGCTGGCGCACGCCCAGACCTACGAGATCATCGCCCCCGAGGACGTAGGCGCCGGCGGCACGCGCATCGTTATCGGCATCCATTCCGGCAAGCACGCCATCATGAAGCGGCTCTTCGAGCTGGGCTACGAGCTGGAAGACAGCCAGTTGGAGCGCGTGGTGGAGCGTGTGAAGGAAGTGGCGGAGAAGAAGAAGGAGATCACTGACCGTGACCTGGAGTCCATCGTCACCGATGAAGCCGCGATGGTCACCGAGCGCTTCCACCTCGACTATTACCAGGTGGTCGCCGGCACGCACGCCGCGCCGACCGCGACGGTGAAGCTCGTGATGGATGGGATAGAAATCACCCGAGCCGGTCTCGGCGTCGGTTCGGTGGATGCCATCTACGCGACCATCAGCGAAATCGCCGGCCTGCAGCATTCGCTGGTGGACTATGTGGTACACTCCGTCACCGGCGGCACCGATGCCATGGGCGAGGTGACGGTGCGCATCAGCGACAAGGGCCGGCGCGTGTTTACCGGCCGCGGTTCCGATACCGATATCATCAACGCCAGCGCCAAGGCCTACGTGCAGGCGCTCAACCGTCTTGCCGCCCATCAACCAAGCTTCTCCCCACAGGAGGTGGTGGAAACGGTGTAAGGCGAGAGAATCGGGAAGAGGGGATGGGGAGCGGGTCAGCAAATCCGCTCCCCGTAATGTTTGGTGGTTGAACGGCTTACGCGAGATCCTGCTTGAATGCTTCAATGGTCCAGGCCAGCCCCTGGTCCAGGGGGATAGTCGGGCTCCAGTCAAGGAGGGTGCGGGCGCGGGCGATGTCCGGGCGGCGCACCTTGGGGTCATCCTGCATGGCGGGCTCATAAACCAGCGGGCTGGCGGAGCCGGTGGCCGCGAGTACCCGCTGGGCGAGTTCGAGGATCGTGTATTCGCCGGGGTTGCCGATATTCACCGGATCGTGGAGATCGCTCATCAACAATCGCAGTACGCCCTCTACCGTGTCGCTGACATAGCAAAAACTGCGCGTCATGCTGCCGTCACCGTAGATGGTGATGGGCTGGCCGGTGAGCGCCTGGTAGACGAAATTCGGGATGGCGCGGCCGTCGTTGAGGCGCATGCGCGGGCCGTATGTGTTGAAGAGGCGCACAATGGCGGTATCCACGCCCAACGTGCGATGGTAGGCCATGACCACCGACTCGGCAAAGCGTTTCGCTTCGTCATACACCGAGCGCGGGCCGATGGGATTCACGTTGCCGTAATACGACTCCACCTGCGGATGCACCAGCGGGTCGCCGTAGACTTCGGAGGTGGAAGCGAGTAGGAAGCGGGCGTTGTGCCCGCGAGCCAGTTCCAGCATGCCGCGGGTACCGTCAGCGCCGGCGGCCAGCGTCTCCAGCGGGTAGCGAATATAATCCGCCGGACTGGCGGGGCTGGCGAAGTGCAGCACGTACCGCACCGGCAGATCGAGCGCGGGTGGCCGCGCGCAGTCCTGGTGGTAGACGATGACGCGGTCATCATCCGTCCATTGCGCCAGATTGCGCGGGTTGCCGGTGATCAGGTTATCAATGACGACGGCGCGAAAGCCGCGGGTGACCACGGCGTCAACCAGGTGCGACCCGACGAAGCCTGACCCGCCGGAGATGACGACGACATCCATCAATACGAAACTCCCGTGAAACGCGAGGCGGCGGAAGCGCCGCTCTGCTGTGTTTAGATACCCGGGGGGCGGAATCGTTGCGTCATGCCATCACCCGGGCGATGACGCACTTGAGATACTTTGTTTCCGGCACGCCGAGGAGCACCGGGTGATCGCGCGCCTGCAGGCGCTGCTCGATGACGCGGACGGGACGGCCGACATCCGTCATCGCGTCGGACAGCATCTCCAGGAAGAGCTGTTCACTGACATGGTAGGAGCAACTGCAGGTGATCAGCGTGCCGCCGGGCGCGAGCAGGCGCATGGCGCGCAGGTTGATTTCTTTATATCCGCGATAGGCGGTTTGCAGCGTACCTTTGCTTTTTGCGAACGCGGGGGGATCGAGGACGATGGTATCGAAGCGCTCGCCCACGCGGTCCAGTTCGCGCATGAAATCGAAGACATTGGCGCGGATGACATCCATCGTCTTCACGTTGTTGCGGGCAGCGTTGCGGCGCGCCAGCGCGCAGGCGTCCTCGGAAATATCCACGGCGAGAATCTCACTCACCTTCGGCGCCATGTGCAGTGAAAAACCGCCGGCGAAGGTGAAGGCATCGAGCAGGCGGCCGTGCGCATAGCCGGCGGCGGCCAGGTAATTCTCACGCTGATCGAGGAACGCACCGGTCTTGTGCCCGCCCAGCAGTTCCATGCCCAGTTCGACACCGTTCATGCGCACGGTCACTTCCGCGGGCGTAGTGCCATCAAGCGTACCGCAGCTTTGCGGCAGATTTTCATGCTGGCGTACCGGTGTATCGTTGCGTTCGACGATGGAGCGCGGCGAAAACTGCTCCCGCAGTAATTCGACCCACAGCGGCTTCAGCGCTTCGGTACCTTGCGAGAGTGTCTGCAGGACGAAATGGTCGTCATAGCGATCAATGATGAGCGAGGGGATCAGGTCGCCTTCGCTGTAGACCAGGCGGTAGGCGTTCGTATCGCTTACCACTCGCGCGCGGTAGGCGGCCGCGGCTTCCAGGCGCGCTTTCCAAAACGCGCGGTCGGGTGGGGGACCGGGGGGCGCGCACCAGCGCAGGGTGATTTGCGAGGCATCACTGTAGAAAGCATACCCATAGAGGTGGCCGCGTTCGTCCTGCATGGCCACGACATCGCCGCCGTGGGCGTCACGGGTGTCGGCGACATCGGAGGCGTAAATCCACAGGTGACCCTGCTTGAGCCGTTTCGCGCCGCGCGCGTCAATAATAACCGTTGGAATTGGTGACATAACCTTCTCGTGTTGATAAACAGCGTGCCGCATGCCAGAAGCGGGCTCGTCCTATTTTAGCTTACTATGCCATATCGCGAACGCCTTGTCGAGAGGAGCAGCAAGCATCCACGCTATTCAAGCGGAAAAGACCCAGTCGGCGGTCTGGGCGGCAACGGCGGCGGTCCAGGCGGCGGTATAGAAATTGTGCGGCGCGCCATCAATGACGCGGATATCCACCGGGATACGGTGGCGGCGGCACCAGGCTTCGAAGAAGGCGCGCGAGCCGGCTGATTCGGGGTCGCGACTGCCGTACAGCAGGTGGAGCTGGCCAGCGAATCCCTGCAGGTCACGCAGGATATCGCGCGCCGAAGTTTTACGGCCGCGCTCGGCGTTATCGCCTTCCTTGTCTTTGGCCAGCGTCTTCACCGCGCCTTTTACATTCGCTTCGCCCCGCAGCAACTTGCGCCAGGTCTCCACGCGCAGCAGCTTCGCCGCGTATTGCCGCACCAGCGCCAGCCGTGGAGTTCCCTGCTTCACCGCCTGCGCCTTGTGCTCCATGAAGGGCAGCAGCGACCAGCAGATGACGTGCCCGACGTCGGGCAGTCGCGAGGCAGCGCCCAGCGCGACGTTGCCGCCGGAACAGAGGCCGACCAGATGCACGCGAGCGACGCCGTGCATGGCGCGCAGCCAGGCGACGGCGTCGGTAGTGTCGGTGATCATGTCGTCCAGGGTAGTGGCCGTTGGGTCGCCGGGCGAGTCGCCGCGCCCGCGAAAATCCAGCCTCAGGGTGGTGGCGCCGTACGCGGCGCAGGCGCGGGCGGCGTCCAGCAGGATGCGCTGCGGGCCGTAGCGGGTGCCGCTCCAGCCGGGCAGGAAGAGCACGGCTTCGGCGCCGCCGCGATGCAGGTCAGCGGCCAGCCCCGTGGGGAGGAAGAGAGGCGTCTCGCTCATGCCGTCATCTCCTCGACGATCGCCGCTGCCAGCGCCGCATACGCGCCGGGTGAATGCGGCAGCCAGAAGGGCTCATGCACGAGCGCGCGCAGGCTGTCAGCGGGCAGGTTCCAGCGCGACAGCAGGTCAGCGTATTCCTTCACCGGCTTCTCATTGAAGGAGCATTGGATGATGCGCGTGTCCGCGATGGGCGGCGCGTCCGGCAGCCGCGCCGCTTCCAGGTCCGCGAGCAGCGCCTCGGCGAGCACCTGCCCTTCGATTTCGCGGGGATGCGTCTCCGGCGGATCGCCGGTTAATTTATCCTGGATCATGCGCCGGGTGCGCGCCTGTCGCAGGTATTCTTTTCCACCTGTAACGGGCTGCAG
>JAKIYB010000421.1 GCA_022708765.1 Armatimonadota bacterium
TGGGACCTGAATGTCGGCACCAGCGCGAAGAAGGTCATCGAAGTATTGGGCCAACCCCGCACCCGTACGGACACCACCCTCACCTACGAATACAGCGTCGTTCCCAGCACCGTCACCTTCCACCTGCTAAATGGCACCGTGTCGAAGATCGTCTGGCGCTACTATGTAGACTGAATGCGCCGGCGCGTTTTCGCAAGGTGCAGTGCAAGTGCACGGCTTGCAGGAACACGCCATCTCACCGCGAAAGATATGGGATCAGGAGCTACACATGCGCTATGCCTTCATGAGTTTTTCCACGCCGGAATTGACCCTCGGCGAGATGCTGGCGCTGGCGCGCCGGCTGGGGTATGACGGCATCGAGCCGCGCATCAGCGCCGGCCACCGGCACGGCATCGAGTTCGAGACCGACGCCGCTGGCCGCACCGCGAGCCGGACGCTGGCGGAGGAGAGCGGCATCGCCCTCTGCTGCCTGGCCACCTCCTGTACGTACGCCGATCCGGTGAAGACGGCTGACATGCTGGACGCCACCCACCGCGCGATTGACCTGGCGGGAGATGTAGGCGCACCGCGCATTCGCGTCTTCGGCGGACAGCTTGGCGAGGGCCTGTCCCGCGAGGCGGCGATTGCGCTCCTCGTTGCCTCGTTGAGCAGCGTGGCCGACCACGCCGCCGCGCGCGGCGTGACGGTATGCCTGGAAACGCATGACGCCTGGTGTGATCCCCGCCATGTCGCCGAGGTGATGCGCCAGGTCAACAATCCCGCGGTCCGCGTGAACTGGGATATCATGCATCCCGTGCGCGGCGAATTCGCCACCATGCGGGAGTCGTTTGACATCCTGCGGCCGTATATCGCCCACCTGCACGTGCATGACGGCGAAGCCGGCAGCGGCCCGCTGCTGCCCATTGGGCAGGGAGTGGTGGATCACCGCGCCGCCAT
The DNA here is from genome assembly GCA_022708765.1 of Armatimonadota bacterium. Taxonomy (GTDB): domain Bacteria; phylum Armatimonadota; class Hebobacteria; order CAIYQO01; family CAIYQO01; genus JAKIYB01. The sequence continues at coordinate 937 of JAKIYB010000421.1, forward strand.
CGAATGCCTGCTGGCGATCAACTACCAGGGCTATATCAGCGGCGAATGGATCGGCTGGGAGCCGTATGAGGTGCATCTGCCGCGCGAGCTGGCCGCGCTGAAGGGGTACGAAGCAGCGGCGCTGGCACGCGCGTGAGCGCGATCACCGCTCCCACCAGACCCGCGTGAAACGCTCGCGGGGCAGCGGCGACAGGCGCAGCGTGCCATGACAGGCTTTGTGCAGCGCCTTGCCGATGCGCTCGGCGAGGAAGCGCGTGGTGGTGAGGATGTAGAGCTCATCGCCGTGATCCTCGATGAGGGCGATGCGCGCGGAGGGATTGGCCGCGCGCGCCCGCGCTTCCTCATTATGGATCAGGTTGAGGAGCGTCTCCTTGTCGAAGACGTCCCACCGGTGGCGGATGCGTACTTCGCCTTCATACAGGCGGCGTTCCACGCGCGTGCAGCCGGGACAGAGCATGGTCTGCGTCTCCGGCAGCGTGCGCAGCCGATGATAGCGGTGCTCGTCATACTGCCAGTGATCCGTCTCCAGGCTGGCATGGCAGCGCGGACAGACCGCTGGCCCTGGCGGCACTTCCGCATCCGCGAACCGGCGGTCCGGATACAGCCAGAGCAACTCCGGCAGGCTGCCCGCGCGGTTTTGCTTGACGTCGGGCGGTTTCCGCCGCCCTTTCGCGGCCAGGCGCATTGCGGCTCCTCCGATCTGGATGCCGCGGCGCGAGTGCGGCACCTCTTGCGTTCTTCCCGGTTCGCGGCGCCGCGCGGTGTGGAATTGCCGACATTCGGCATTTTCTCAGAAACAGTACGAGAAGTTCGGGTCGTCAGATGGTTGAGGCATCTTCGCCGGGATCGCGAAAGCGGGCCGAAAACCTGTCCTGGCTCGAGAGGGTGAGGCACGCCGCCAAAGAGCCAGGCGAAGAGGACCAACCAAGTGGCGGCTGAGACTTCTCGTGCAGTTTCTCAAACTGAGAATGATTTCGCGCGCGAGCGTGGAAGAGAATAACGTGTGGGAAAGCATCCCATTATGAGAGGATCCGCGGTATGGACCTGGGAACGACTAACATGTATGCCTTGATTCTCGGCGGCGGGCGCGGCACGCGGCTGTTTCCGCTGACGAAGGATCGCGCCAAACCGGCGGTGCCGCTGGCGGGGAAATATCGGCTGATTGACGTACCGATCAGCAACTGCATCAACTCGCGCGTGGGACGCATCTTCGTGTTGACGCAGTTCAACAGCGAGTCGCTGCACCGGCACATTCACCACTCGTACAAGTTCGACATCTTCTCGAACAGCTTCGTGGAAATCCTCGCTGCCGAGCAGACCTACGGCACGGCGGACTGGTACCAGGGCACGGCGGACGCCGTGCGCCGCAATCTGTGGCACCTCACCGACGCCAGCGTGGACCGCGTGCTGGTGCTGGCGGGCGACCAGATGTACCGCATGGATTTTCGCGATATCGCGCGCACCCACGACGACACCCGCGCCGAGGTGACGGTGGCGGCCACCGTGCGCCATCCGGACGACGCGGAGGGCCTGGGCATCCTGAAGATTGACCGGCACTTCCGCATCGTGGACTTCGCCGAGAAACCCGACCGCGCCACGCTGCGCAACCTGGTCATTCAGGGCGAAGACCTGGCGCCGCTGGGGGTGACGGCCACCGGTCCGGTGGTGCTGGCGAGCATGGGCATTTACCTCTTCAACCGCACGCGGTTGGAACTGGCGCTGGATAACGAAATGGCGGATTTTGGGCGTAACGTCATCCCCTGGTGTATCCAGCACATGCGCACCTTCGTCCATCCGTTCAGCGGCTACTGGGAGGACGTGGGGACGATTCATACGTTCTTCAAAGCGCACATGGCGCTCACCGAGGCGGAACCTCCATTCGATTTCTTCGAGCCGGGGAAACCCATCTACACGCATCCGCGCTTTCTGCCAAACTTGAAGGTGACGGGAGGCAGCGAGATCGCCACCGCGCTGCTCAGCGACGGCTGCCAGATTCATGGCGCGCATATCGAGCACAGCGTCATTGGCATCCGCAGCGTGGTGAATGAGGGGTCCGTGCTGCGCGAAGTCATCATGATGGGACAGGACCGCTATGAGACGCCGGAACAGCGTGAGGAGACCGCCGGCCTGCCCGGGCGCGGCATCGGCGCGCACTGCCAGATCACCCACGCCATCATTGACAAGGGCGCGCGCATCGGCGATGGCGTGGTCATCACCTCGCACCAGGGCAAACCGAATGAAGACGGCGACTGCTATCACGTGCGCGACGGCATCGTCATCATCCCGAAGAACGCGGTGGTGCCGGACGGGCGGCGGATTTAGGCGCCGGTACGGGGCGCTGCGGACAATCTATCCGCCAGGAAGCGGTTTTTCATCGCGGTCGTGGAATAGACACGTAGTACAATGTATTCGGTTATCATTTACTACTTTACCGGCACGGGAAACGGCAAGCGGCTGGCGGACCTGGCGGCGGATGCCTGGCGCGCGCGCGGCGCCGATGTCATCGTGCAGAGCATCGAAGGCAGCCTGAAGCAGTCCGAGCATAAAAAAGCGGACTTCATCGGCATCGTCGCGCCCGTCTACTGTTTCGGACTGCCGCAGATGATGGCGCGGTTCCTGCGGACGCTGCCGGACGGTACCGGACAGCACGCCTTCGTCCTCGCCGCGACCGGCAACGCGGAATCGTTCACCTGGGCCGGGCGCGCCCTGCGCGTACCGCCCTGCGAGGGCATCGCGCTGCTGCAGGCCCGCTACTGGCTGCGGCGACGGGGCTATCTGGTGTATGGCGCGCTGCCGGTCGAAATGCCGACGAACTGGACGCTGGCCGTCACCCCGCCGGGGCACGTGCGGCAGACGGTCATCTTCGAGCGCGCGCAGGCATGCATTGATCGAATGGTCGCCGCGCTTTTCGATAAGCATCTTGTGCTTGCGCGCGCGCCGTGGCCGTGGGTGCCGTTCTTCGCCCTCAGTTACTGGCTCTTCATTCACGTCGGCCGGCGCTTGGCAGGCAAGTGTTTCACGGCCAACCACCGCTGTAATCGCTGCGGCTTCTGCCGCGACCACTGTCCCAGCGGCGCCATCGGCTGGCGCTACAACCGGCCCTACTGGGGGTGGAACTGCCAGCAGTGCTTCCGCTGCGTCAATTACTGCCCGCGCGGCGCGATTGACGTGCCCTGGCTCATGCTGGTCGGCGGGCTGACGGTGCTGGTGGCCGGCTATATGCCGTATGACTGGCTGCCGCCGGCGCTCACCGCCCCGCTGGGAGCGTGGAACAGCGCTGTCGG
>JAKIYB010000422.1 GCA_022708765.1 Armatimonadota bacterium
ATGGGCGCGGGAGGATTCTTCCTCGGTCGCGAGGTGCTGGCGAAGAAGATGCTGAAACCCACCGAGGTACGCTCGCCACGCCCCGATCCGATTCGCATCCTCACCCCGGAAGAGGCGCGCGCGATTGCTCGCGATGAAGCCTCGCCGGTATGGACGGAAGGGGTCAATAAAGAAGATATCCCCGAGCTTGAGCAACCGGAATCCAGGCGCCCACGCCGCCGTACGCACCGCGAGAACACGACGACGCCAGCTCGGACGACGGAAACACCCACGCCATCCACAACGCCGGACGCGGCGCCCGTCACCCCGGAGACCACACCGACGCCGGTGGATGACGCCGAACCCAACGATGCCGACGGCGCTCTTGACTGATCCACCATGCACGTGTTCCTGTTAACCGGCGAGCCTTCTGGCGATCTACACGGCGCCCACCTGGCGGCGGCGCTGCGCGCGCTGGCGCCGGATTGCCGTATTCGTGGCGCCGGCGGGCCGCGCATGGCGGCGGCGGGCGTGGAACTGGTGGCGCGCAGCGAGCACTGGGGGGCGATGGGCATCCCGGAAGCGCTGCGTAAAGTGCCCATGCTGCTGTGGCAGAAGGCGCGGCTGACAAGGCTGCTCACCGCCGATCCGCCCGATGTGCTGGTGACGATTGATTTCGGCGCGTTCAACGTGCGCCTGTTGCGCGGCCTGCGCGGGGCCGGCATCAAGACCGTCTACTACATTCCCCCCGGCTGCTGGTCGCGCGCGCGCTCCGCCGGCGACCTGCCCGCGCTGGTGGATGCCGTCGCCACCCCTTTCCCCTGGTCCGCCGAAACGCTGCGCGCGGCGGGCGCCCGCGCCGAGTGGGTGGGCCACCCCATCCGCGATTACTGTCGGCTGACCGTTTCTCGCGAGGAGGCGCGGCGCGCGCTCAGCCTGGATGATAACCGCCCGACGGTCGCCATCGTCCCCGGCAGCCGCCGCGCGGAACTGCGCTACCTGTTGCCGGTCTTCCTGGAGACGGCGCGCCTGCTGCCCGCGCCGCAAGTGCTGCTGACCGTGGCACCCAGCCTGGGGGAAGCGGCGGTGCGCGCCGTTGTACCGCCAGATATTGACACGCGCTACCTCGACGGCATGGATTATGACCGCCTGCAGGCTGCAGATGCCGCCCTCGTCACCTCCGGCACCGCCACGCTGGAAGTGGCCTGCGTCGGCGTGCCGATGGTGGTGGCCTACCGTGCATCGGTCGCTTCATACCTGCAATACCTGCTGTTGCTGCGCGGGCGGCTGGGGCATATCTCCCTGCCCAATATCCTCGCCGATGCGCCGGTGGTGCCGGAACTGCTGCAGTATGACGCCACCCCCGAAACGCTGGCCGCGGCGCTGACGCCGTTGCTGACCGACACCCCTGCCCGCCGCATGCAGACGGACGCTTTCGCCCATATCCGCGAAAACCTGGGCGATGCCGGCGCGGTGGAGAAAACCGCCCGCCTGGTGCTTGAGCTGGCTGGCGCGGAACCGACATACAGGAACGGGTAATCGTTGTCCAGGGTAGCGCGTGACCGACGAACGGGCGCGGATGCCGCGGAGGTTATTCGTGAGTGCATGCGTGGTGGCCGTCTTCATGGAAAAGGTTGACCGGGCTGAAGGTTTCGCCGTCAAAGAGGCCGCGGTCGCCGATCTTCAGGCGGGGGATGACGAGGAGCGCGAGGAAAGAGAGGGTCATGAACGGCGCTTGCAGGGCGGAGCCGAGGGCTTTTACCCGGCCGTCGAGTTCCGCGTAGCGCCGCGCCACGACGGGATACGCATCATCGCTCATCAGGCCCGCCAGTGGGAGTGGGAGGGTTTCGACGCGATGCCCATCCGCCACCGCCAGCCCGCCGCGCATGGCAATGACCGCGTTGACCGCCGCGCATAACGCCCCTTCCGAGGCGCCGACGGCGACGATGTTGTGGGAATCATGCGCGACTGAGGACGCAAAAGCCCCCCGGCGCAGCCCGATGCCGGCGACAAAGCCGACGGCGGGCGGCGCGGGCCGATACCGGTTGATGACGACGACTTTCAGCAGGTCGCGCCGCGAATCGGCCACCGCGTGGCCGCCGCGCACGACGGGAAGCCGGCAGTCCATGCCGGTGAGAAGCTGGCGGTCCGCGACGGTGATGACGCGCATGCGGCTGCCCGCCGGCGTCACCGCGAAGTCTGACGGCGCGCAGGGATGAGCGGCGAAGGCATTGATGGGCGCGATTGGCATGTGCGGAAGCAGCGATTCGCCGTCGCGGGCGACGCATTGCCCGCCGAGATAGGTGCTCAGCACCTGAAACGCTTCCAGGTTGTTGACCTCGATGAAGTCGGCGGCGTCGCCGGGCCGCAGCAGGCCGACATCCAGGCCGTAGTGCCGCACGGGATTGACGCAGGCACAGCGCAGCACGCGCATGACGTCAATGCCCTGGCGGCAGGCGGCGCGCACCTGGCGGTCAATATGCCCCCGCAGCAGGTCGTCCGGGTGCAGGTCATCGCTGCAGAACATGCAGGCGGCGGGGGATTCGGCGATGAGCGGCAGCAGTTCCGCGCTGTCCCGCGCGGCGGAGCCTTCGCGAATCAATACACACATCCCCAGCGCGATGCGTTCGCGCGCTTCTTCCAGCGTCGTCACCTCATGGTCGGTGGTGATACCGGCGTCAATGTAGGCGCGCAAGGCCTCGCCGCGTATCCCCGGCGCATGCCCGTCAACGGGCTTACCGTGGCGGCGCGCGGCAGCCAGGAAGGCCATCACGCGAGGGTCGCGCTGGATGACCGCCGGATAGTTCATCATCTCGCTCAAACAGCGGACGTCGGGTAATGCTAGCAGCGCGTCAATCTCCGCCAGTTCCAGGGCGGCGCCGGCGGTCTCAAAGGGCGTGGCCGGTACGCACGACGGCGCGCCGAACGCTATCTTGCACGGTGACCGGGCGCTGTCGTCCAGCATGAACTGGATGCCGGGGACACCCAGCACATTCGCGATTTCATGCGGGTCGGACACCGTGGCGACCGTGCCATGCCGCACCGCCGCTCGCGCGAATTCCGCCGGGGGCAGCATGGAGCTTTCGATATGCACGTGGGCATCAACGAAGCCGGGGAGAAGGTAGGTGCGCTGCGTGGTGTGCTCTTCGTGAACCGCCGCGATGCGGCCGTCCCGGACCACCAGCGAGCCGGGGAAGATCCGCTGGTTGCAGACGTCTACGATATTGCCGGAGATGGTTAGTTCGTGCGTCATTGCCCACTTACCAGACGCGGAAAACGATTGTGGCACGCCTGCGATTGCCTTCGACGCCATCGCCGCGTTTTCCTCGTGAGGCCGGCTACTTGACAGCCGTTCACCCCGCCCCTATACTTCTGCTGGAGATATGTGTATGCCGTGCGCGCTGAGCCAGACCATAATTATCGGCATTACCTGGGGGCCATAAGCATCCGGGACGTGCGCGCGTGAATTCAACCCCTCCCGGATGCCGGGAGGGGTTTTTATTGTGCCGATGAAATCAACGCTCTCGCTTCCCCTCTCCCAGGATTGGGCCTGCCCCGATGAAATCGTGGGAGAGGGGGTAGGGGGTGAGGGCTGCGTCAGAAGGAGTACCGTCGTGTTTCGTGCTGTTGATCCGCGGGTGTCGTTTCCGAAGCTGGAAGAGTCGTTGATCGCCTGGTGGCGGGAGAGCGGCGTGCTGGCGCGCGCCATTCCCGGGCGCGAGGACGGGCCGGATTTCGTCTTCTTCGAGGGGCCGCCGACGGCGAACGGCAAGCCGGGCGTGCATCACGTCCTCTCGCGGGCATTCAAGGATATCATTCTCCGCTACAAGCGCATGCAGGGCTTCCGCATCATCGGCGCGCGCGGCGGGTGGGACACCCAGGGCCTGCCGGTGGAGTTGGAGATCGAGAAGGAGCTGGGGCTCTCCGGCAAGCGCGACATCGAACTATACGGCATCGCGCCGTTCAACCAGAAGTGCCGCGACAGCGTCTTCCGCTACGTGCGGGATTGGGAGCGGATGACGGACCGCATCGCCTACTGGGTGGATCTGGACGATGCCTACGTCACCTATACGAACGACTACATCGAGTCCGGGTGGTGGATTCTGCGGCAACTGTGGGACCAGGGGCTGCTGTTCCGCGACTACAAGGTGAACATGCACTGCCCGCGCTGCGTGACCACGCTGGCGGACCAGGAAGTGGCGCAGGGGTATAAAGAGGACACCGAGGA
>JAKIYB010000423.1 GCA_022708765.1 Armatimonadota bacterium
CGGACGAGGTCGGTATCCGCCTGCTGCGGGTAATGGAATGCATATGACTGATACTTTCAACAAGGAACTGCAACAGATTGCCGCACGCGTACGCGCCATCTTCGCTGATGATGCGCTACGGCCGGACTTCGCTCCTGAGACGCTGCTGGAGGCGGCGCTGGCCTATCCCTCCGCAGGCGGAAAGGCGCTGCGGCCCGCGCTGCTGGCGTGGTGCTGCCGGATGCTTGATGGGCCGGAAGACGCCGCCGTACGCGCCGGGGCGGCGGTGGAACTCTACCACACCTACACGCTGGTGCATGACGACGTGATAGACCGCGATCCGCTGCGCCGGGGGCAGCCGAGTGTGCATGCGCGCATGGCAAAGATCGGACGGGCGCAATTCCAACTCGATAACGAAGAAACGGCGCATTATGGCCTGTCCATGGCCATTCTCGCTGGTGACTGCCTGCATTGCTGGGCGGTGAAGCTGCTGGCGACACTGCCGGCGCTGGGTGCCGACCCGGCGGTGGCGTTGCGGCTGGTCGAGCGCTTGCAGGGGGTGGTCGGCCCGGCCATCGTGGAGGGGGAAGCGCGCGATATTGAGCTGCCGTTCACGCCTGTCGCCGAGGTGACGGAAGCGGAGATGCTGCAGGTGATCCGCACGAAAACCGCCGCGCTCTTTGCCTACTGCGGCTGGGCGGGCGGACTGCTGGCACGGGGCGTCGAGGATGACGCGGTGCGGGCGTTGGCCGCTTTCGCCGAGCATGCGGGCATCGCTTTCCAACTGCAGGACGATGTATTAGGTCTTATTGCCGATGAAGCCACACTCGGTAAGCCGGTCGGCAACGACCTGCGCGAAGGGAAGCGCACCCTCATCATCGCATTGGGCTGGGCGCGGGCAAGTGCCGCGCAGCGTGCTGAGCTCGCTGCAGTGCTGGGGAATCAGCAGGCCGGCTTGGCGGAAATTGCCGCCGCCACCGGATTGCTGCGGCAGTCGGGCGCTATCGCCGACGTGCAGGCGCTGGCTTCCCGTTACCTCGATCAGGCGCTGGGGCATTTGGCTGCGCTGCCCGCGTCCCCCGCGCTAGCCCTTTTGCGTGAGCTAGCAGCGCGCATGGTCATTCGCGAAAAGTAACCGCTTGTACGATGCCTCTGACAATGCCTTTCTCTCATGAGCGCTACTATAGCGTAAAGCTCAATCATATTTATCGGTACGAGCCGTACTATCGCCGTCACGTAAACCCGTGATGGTCGTGAAGCTTCCTGGCAGCCCAGGACGCAGAGGCGGAGCACCGGATGTCTGTTCGCATTACAACCCTCTGTATTCTCCTGGGTATCCTCCTGGCTTTTTCCGCCATCATCGGCGTGGGTGCATATCGCTTCACGCAGGAGCTTGCCGCGCGGGCGGAAAACATTCACATGGAACAAACGCTTCGACGCGTCGAGAAAGCGTTGGAGCACCAGGTGGGCAGTCTGGCGGCCAGCGCGCGCGATTGGGCACAACGCGATACCGTGTATCGCTTCGTCACCATGGGTGATCGCCTGTTTGATCAAGAAAACTTTACTTCGAAAACGCTGGAATCGCTGCGAGTGGAACACATTGTTCTCTTCGACCGTGCTGGCAAGCTTCGCGCCTGGTCTGGCACTCCGCTGCCGCCGGACATCTCTGCGCTGGAGAGACCAGAGGAGCTTGCCGCACTTCGCGGTATCCTGCGCACGGCGGATGGGGTACTGTTGGTAGCCGGCAGCCCCATTCTTCGCAGTGATGGCAGCGGGCCGGCAGCCGGCACACTGGTCATGACACAGGCTTTAAATATTGCACATCCCTCGCGGCAGTTGCGACTTCCCGATCTCTCTCTTACCGCGAGACGATGGGATGACGCGCGGACGTTGCCTGGTTTTGCTCGCGCGGCGCCGGCCTTAACGGAAGATGCTACGATTACATACTTTCCCCTGCTTGGGAAGGCCATGGTTGGCTTCCTCCGTCAGGATGACCTGCTGGGCCGTCCCGCGCTACTACTGCGCGTGGAACGCAGCCGTATGGCATACCACCAGGAAATGCGCCTTTTCTGGTTTAGCATGCTGGTGGTCTTTGGTATTTGCCTGCTGGGCAGCCTGCTGGCAGTGGTGCTGCTGGACCGGTTGGTCCTGTCGCGATTAACACGCTTGCACGGGCAGATGCAGGTAATCACCGAAGAGCGCAACTTCGCGGCGCGGGTGATTGCCAGTGGTGATGATGAGGTGGCAGGCCTGGCGGTGGCAATGAATGGCATGTTGACGGCGCTGCAGCAGGCGGAAAAGGCGGCAGTGGAGCGCGAGCACGCCTTTCTCGTGACCGCCCTCGACACCCTGCCGTTTCCGATGGCGATCATCACTCCCGACTACGAAATCGTGTATGCCAACACCGCCATGCGGTGCATGCTCTCTCGCCTTCCGAATCATGACCTGTTTCAAGTAGTATTCATTGATCCGGTGACGCACACGGTTATTCCGCGTGAACGGCGACCGGTGGTACGGGCGCTGGCGGGTGAGGCATATCCGTCATTGGAAGCGATCATCGAACTTAGTGAAAGCAACTGGCTGCACATTCTGGCGATGGCCGGCTGTGTGCGGTGGGGAGACGAGCCGGCGGCGGTGGTGATCGCGATCCAGGATATCACCGAACTGAAACACGCGGATAAGCAGAAAGATGAGTTCCTTGCCGTGCTTTCGCACGAGTTGATGACACCGCTCACCAGCATTCTCGGCTGGGCGGAGATGGCCGCCGCTCATCCGGAAGCCGTGCCACGAGAGCAATTACTCGCGGTGGTGCTGCGCAACGCTCGGCGGCAGAAACGCCTGGTGGATGATCTGCTGGATATGTCGCGCCTGATGCACCGCAAGCTGGCGCTGGAGCCGGTAGCGCTGGACCTGCGCGACGTGGTCGAGCAGTGCATCGAGAATCAGGCGCAAGGTTACCATGCGCGGGATGTCGAGGTTGCCGTGACGTGGGAAGCGGAGACGCTGCCAGTGCATGGCGATGCTATCCGCCTTCAGCAGGCCATTGGAAACCTGCTGCATAACGCAAAGAAGTTTACTGGCGCCGGCGGGCGCGTGACCATTACCGGGCGCCGGGAAGGCGGCTGCGCTGTAGTGGCGGTCCAGGATACCGGGCGCGGGATTCCACCCAAAGAACTGGCACGGCTTTTTAACCCTTTCCGGCAGGTAGAACGGTCCGAAGAACACGGCGGCCTCGGTCTGGGGTTGGCGCTGGTGAAAGGCATCATTGAACTGCACGGCGGCCGAATCTCCGCCGACAGCCCTGGTGAAGGCGCCGGCAGCACTTTCACCCTCACCCTGCCATTACATGAAACCGTGCCGGAAGAAGCGGCGGCTGCCGGTAACTGATGCACTGTCGCTCAATAGCCTCTATGCCATTGCCACCGTCGTCCGGGTAACAATGGAATCCTGTACCTCTTTCTCCAGTGCCGTGAAATACGCGGAGTAGCCGGCGACGCGGACGACAAGATTGGGATAATCCGCCGGATGTTCCTGTGCCGCGCGCAGGGTGGAGGGGTCGGTCACGGTGAACTGCAGCGTCGGTCCGCCGAGGGTGACGAAGGTCTTCAGCAGCGCCACGTATTGCTCCTCTAACTCCGGCGTTGGCGGGACAAGGGGCATCTGCAGGTCAAAGACGGCGATGGCGGGGAAATCGGTCCAGTCTATTGCCGAAAGCGAGCGCAGGTAGTGTGCGGTGGAGGGGGTCTTCGCCAGCCGGCTGGGTGCGGCGCCTTGAGAGAGATAGTCGCCGGCGTGGCGGCCATCAGGCGTAGCGCCGGTGGCCCGCCCGGCACGCGCATAGGTCCAGTACGAGAAGATCGCAGGCTGAATCGGTCCGCCGCGTGAGTTTGTCAATCCAGCGCAGAGGGCCGCGATATCATGCGCCAACCGCGCGGCGAAAGCATCCGCCTCCGGATAATCCTGCCCGTAGTGTGGCAACTTGCGCAGCGCGGTCAGCAGTTTCTCATAACCGGCGAAATCCGCGACCAGCGCCGCTCGCAGTTCATCAAAGGTACAGAGACCCTGCACGAACACCGCCTGCTGGATGGCATAGAGGCTGTCCGCCAGCGTGGCAAAGCCGTAGTAGCACAGGCCGGTGGGATTGTAGCGGCCGCCACCGGCAGTGAGGTCGCGGCTGGTAACCAGGCAGTCGTGCAGCGTGGCAGAGATTAACGGGCAGGGATT
>JAKIYB010000424.1 GCA_022708765.1 Armatimonadota bacterium
CTTCGATGCGCGTTTCCTGCTCGCCGAGTTTGGCGACATAACGCTTGTAGAGATCTGAGTTGGCGTTGAGCGCGTTCATATTGGCGCGGATGCGGTTTTGCTCGACGGTGATGCTGTTGATTTCCTGTTCGGCCAGGGTGCGCTGGTAACGCAGTTCATTCAGGTTGCGCTGCATCGTCACCACGCGCTGCATGGCGGCCTTCACCTCGTCGCTCATCTTGCCGGTGGTGATGAAGCCAACCAGCGCGTCGGTGTTCATGCTGGTGATGGCCAGCGTTTCGCCGGCTTTGCGCTCTTCGATCACCTGCAGCTTCAGGCCTTCCGCCGCCGCGACCTGGCGGATGAAGCGGTACATATCCTTCGTCTTCTCGTCCGCTTTCTCCGGCTCTACCAGTTCCCAGCCGGTCTGCAGCGGGTGCTCGATGACGAGTTTGCGGTCTTTACCGTCGGCGATGGCGGCGATGTAGGTGGCGGTGCGGCGGTATTTGCGCGACACCTGCAGCATGCCGCGCACTACTTTGAAGGCGAGGATTTCGCTGCTCTCGCTCACGTCCTCGCGCTTCACCTTCATGCCCAGGTCCACCGCGTAGGAGATGAGGCGGTCCTCGCCGGGCTGCAGGTCTTCCAGCACGGCGTCGCCGGCGTAGACGTCATCGGTATAGACGGTGATCGGCCCGCCCATCAGGTGGATGCCGGTGGTGTTCTTCAGCCGCATGCCGTACATCGGATGCTCGGAGGAGGGCGAAGAGATCGTCACCTTCCACGCGCCCACCCCCTCAGCGAGAATCGGCAGCATCGCCGACTGCTGGCGCGGCAGCGTCACCAGGTCTTTGATGGTGTATTGGAATCCCTGGCCGATGTCCTTCGCGGAGGCGGCGGCCTGCACGGTATCGGAGTAAGTGCGCAGTTGGCCGACGACTTCGCCGTTGACCGTGGTGGGTGTGGGAGCAGGCCTGGGCAGGTTTACATCATTGCGCATCTGCACTCCGGCCCGGGCATTCATTGAGAAGGTGGGTGGCAAAGCAGCACCATCCATTTCCAGCACCGGCTCATATGTCACCGGGCGCAGCGAGGCGAAGCGGGCGGGCTCGTAGACGGGGCGCGGCACGTAGATGGGGGAATACAGATCCTGGATGAAGCTGACGGGGCGGCCTGAGACGAGGGAGAGGCGGACATTGTGCCAGTCGGTGTCGCTGGTATTCTCCACGATGGCCCAGCCCTGCATCAGCGCCTCGTTTTCGCCAAAAACGAGCCGGTAAGAGGTTTTCCAGATTGGCATTTCGGCGACGTAGCCCACTTTCACCCGCCGCTTGCCCTCGCCGGTGAAAGCGATGCTGACGGGCCGGCGCTGATTATCGAGGCCGGATGCGAGCACGTCCAGCGCGTCGCGCAGTTCCTTGTTCAGCCGATCATCATTGATCTGGATATCGGGGATTTCCTCCAGTCGCACCGAGCGGATGCCGGTGGCGGTGACGAGGTTCAGCACCTCGGTGGTCACGATCTCCTCATCCTTGACGCGGCGCGTTTTTGTCTCCACGCCAAGCACTTTCCCGGTAATGGTATTGGTGGCGGTGACGGTGACCGTCACCCCGCGCAACCGGGAGAGCAGCGCGGCGATGGAGGGGTTGTCGGTGAGATCAATGGCGTAGGTGGCCAGCGTTTTGCCGATGGGGTCGCGGGCACCATAGGTAATAGCGCCCACCTTGCCGCCGTCGAGGTCCATAAGCACCAGCGACTTGAGCAGATCGTTGATCTGTTCGGCTTTGAACGAGAGCGTCACCATATCATTGCCGGTGACGCTGCCGGTGCGCTGCAGGTAGCCGACGCCGCTGGAATAGAGCACGACGTCGGTGACGGGCAGTTCGGCCGCAAAGGTTGCGACGACGAGGAACAGCAGCAGTGAGAACGTGAACGAGATGCGAGACATAGATACCTCCTATATCCAGGTGAGATGGGCCAGCGGGCGGTGCGCCCACTGTCCGATATACGCATGACGCGCTTGTTTCGTTACGGAAAGATTTATTTTCGTGCCGGTGAGACACCGGTGCTCCCTGAGCGCGGAACGGTTACGTGTTAAAAGTTAGACGGCGTCGGAGCGGCGATTGTTCCCGTTGTTAATACGGCGTAGTCGGGGATGAGCTCCCGGGCGCGCTGTTCCTCCTCCGCGGAAAGGGCACCGTCGTCAAACGAGATATCGAGCGCGGATTCGAAGCCGGCGCGGAGGGCGGCGACCACATCGCCGTAAGGGATGGCGCGGCCGGCGCACTCATGCAGGCCGATGGCGCCGGCGCGCATTACCTGTTCCCAGTCAGAGCGGTAGAAGACATCGTCCCAGCGGGGGAAGTCAATGGTGAGCGGCAGCGAATTCTGCTGCACGATGACGCCGTCTTTGCGGAGCTGCGCGCTGCCGATGAGCTTTTTCTCGTTCACCATCAGATCGCAGCGCGCTTTGGCGGCGAAACAGGCGGGATTGCCGGCGGCCATCACCGAGGGGGGATCGGCGGCGCGAGCGGAGGCGTTACGATCCACCAGTTCCGCGGGAAGGTCAAGACGGCGCAGGCCGTCCACCAGCGCGCGCCCCAGCGCCCGGTAACTCTCCATAATATTCGACCCGGCGCCCGGCAGGTCGGCTTCGGCGATGATGATGCTGAAGGTCACTTCATGGTCGTGCAGAATGGCGCGTCCGCCGGTGGGGCGGCGCACCACGTCATATCCCAAGTCTGTGCAGGCGTCGAGTTGTACATTACCCTCGGCGGGTTGGAATTTGCCCAGCGTCACGCATGGGGGCGCCCAGCGGTAGAAGCGCAGCGTAGGTAGTGCCTGCCCCGCGCGTATCGCTTCGGCTATCGCCACGTCCGCCGCCATGTGGAACGCGCCCGGTCCGTCCAGGGGCGCCAGCCATCGCCAGGTGGTGATCATACGTATCTCCCGTCTCCCTTTTTCGCGATGGTGTCCGTTGTTCCCTGCCTCATACCGTGGACCTGTTGACATCGGCCGTGATCTTTGCTATTATGGCCGGCGTCAGGAAGGACGAAAGACCTTCATGGCCCCTTCGTCTAGTGGCCTAGGACGCCTGGTTCTCAGCCAGGAGATCAGGGGTTCGAATCCCCTAGGGGCTACCACTTCACGACGGCCGCCGGCTTCCCGGCGGCCGTCGCTCTTTTGGTCCGTGGAAATTCTTCGAAAAAATAGTATAAATGGATGCAACTCATCAGTGCCTGCCACGTATTAGCAAATGAACAATACTGGAAAAGGAGAACGGTTTGATGAAAACATGGATGTCACTGTTGCTGTCCACACTGGTCTGCGCGGCGGCGTTCCTCGCGGGGAGCGTGCAGACAGCGCATGCGTACTACCTGGATCCTGGGTCGGGCAGTTACCTTTTCCAGATCGCGATCGCGGGTGCGCTGGGGGGCTTTTTCGCGCTGCGGCAAGTGTTGGGAAAGTGGCGCCTGCGCATGTCAAAAACACGGAAGCCGTAAGTGAACCCCCCATCTCCCAACCATGCGCATCCCGGTTCTTTCCGCGATCCTTCGGGATTCATTTTCACGCGTGACGGGTGCCTCTACCGGCAGGTGAACGAATGCTACCAGGCGCATTACACCCAACTGATGAATTCCGGGCTGTATCACGCGCTGGTCGTGGACGGCCTGCTGATTCCGCATGAAGAGGTTAACCTGGAACCTGGCGCCAGAGCCGGCGCATACCGGGTGCTGCGGCCGCGGCCTATTCCCTTCATCTCCTATCCATATGAATGGTGCTTCAGTCAGTGGCAGGATGCGGCGCTGTTGACACTGCGTGTGCAGCAACGCGCGCTGGAATACGGTATGACGCTGAAGGACTGCTCGGCGTTCAACGTGCAGTTCATGGACGGCAAGCCGGTCTTCATTGACACGCTCTCCTTCGAGACATATACGGAAGGCGCGCCGTGGGTCGCGTACCGGCAGTTCTGCGAGCACTTTCTGGCGCCGCTCGCTTTGATGGCCTGCTGCGATATTCGATTAGGCCAGCTTTTTCGCGCACAGGTCAACGGCATCCCCCTGGAGATGGCGGCACGGGTGCTGCCATGGCGAACGCGCTTCTCGCCGGGCCTGTTCGTGCACCTTCACCTTCATGCGCGATTCCAGCGGCGAGCGGCTGCGCATGCGGCCGCCCCATCCCGCGGGCGGATTCCGTTACACGTCCTGCAAGGCATG
>JAKIYB010000425.1 GCA_022708765.1 Armatimonadota bacterium
CTGGGGGGTGCGGGTGACGCTGGCGCGCACGGAGTATGATTTCCGCCGCCAGCATGGCCGGGTGAGCGAGGCGAACCTTGCTAGCGTGGAGAGCATCTGGGGCCGCCCGCATGTGCAGCGCGACCTGACGGTGTATCATACCTACCTGGTGCCGGTCACCGAGGAGGTGCGCGACCAGTTCGGGCGCATCGTCACTCGCACGCGTATGGAGACGCGCGAAGCGCCGCAGAACAGCATCACCCGCACCCGCGGCGACGTGACGCTGACGCGCAGCGAACGGCAGAAAGGCACCGCGCGTTACCCGGGCTTCACCCTGGATGTCGCCTTCGACTATACCGTGAAGAATTTCGCCGACCGCCGCACCGACGCGCACTTCACCTTCCCGCTGTCGCCGGGGCAGACGATGTTCGACGGTTTCACCGTGCGCGTAAATGGCGAGGACATGAGCAGCAGGCTGCTCTTTGACCCGTATGCCGTCACCTGGACGCTGCCGATGAATCCGGGGCAGGTAGAGAACGTGTCGGTGACTTACCGCTCGCGTGGGCTGCGGCGCTTCTACTATCAGGTGTCCGACGTGCGCGAATTGCGCGATTTCCTGCTGGTGCTGCGCCTGCCCGACATCCCGCTGCGCGATGTGAATTATCCGGAGGGCTGCATCACGCCCACCACCCGCAAAGCCGAGGGAACGGGTTCGGTGCTGGAGTGGCAGCTTGACCGCGCGCTCACCACCCGCGGCATGGGCATCGCGCTGCCGCAGCCCGCGCAGCCGGGGGCGCAGGTGGCGCGGGTGCTGGGCACCGCCTGGCGCGGGGGCATGCTGCTGCTCGTTACCGTGGCGCTCACCGCCATCGTGCTGGGCACGGGCTTCCATCCCCTGCGCCTCCTCCTCCTCGGCGCCGTTTTCGTAGGGGAATTCATGCTCATGGCCGCCGTCAGCGATTACGTGCCGTCCTTCTGGCTGGCGTGGGCGCTGGCCGCCCTGCCCGCCATCGGCGCGGCCTATCTCATCCTTGGCGGCCGCCGGGCGCCACTGCCGCTGCTCGCGCTGCCCGTCGTCTTCATGGCCGTCTACCCGCTGCTGGTGCTGCCGCGCGAGATCGCGCCGTCGCTGCTTCTCGGCATGGATGTGCTCACCGTGCTCTACCTGGCCGTGCTGGGCATCCTCGCGCTGCGCCGGGCGCCGGAAGCGCCGCCGCTCCCGCCGGCCGCTGCAGAGGACAGCCCATAAACAGCGAGCGCGTGGTACAATGAGCGGAGGAGGTGGCGACCATGCGACCGTGGCTCTGGCTGGTGATGGTCATGCTGCTGGCCGTTGGCGCGTCGGCGGCGTCCATTCAGGCATTGTCCAAGCAGTTGAAACACCCGGACGCCGCGATGCGGAAAAAGGCCTTGCTGGAGTTGAAGGCAAAGGCCGACCCGCAAATCATCGGCCCGGTCAGCACGGTACTGGGGGATGTTGACCCCGGCCTGCGGCGCGAGGCGGTGGATATCCTCGCCGCCTACCCGGACGCGGAAGCCAGCCGCGCGCTGGAGACGGCGCTGCGCGACACGGATATCAGTATCCGCCGTGACGCCCTGCTGGCGCTGAAGGCCCGTCTGGATCTGACGACGGTAGACGCCATCGCCGGCATGCTCGCGGACGAGGACGGCACGTTGCGCATGGAGGCCCTGCGCGTGCTGGCGATCTTCGGCACGCCGAGAGCCAGTGCGGCCCTTGCTTTGGCATTACGTGATACCGACGGCACCATCCGCCGCGAGGCGCTGTTGGCGCTGAAACCCCTCCGCGCCCCGCGCGTCATCACTCCCATTGCCGCCATGCTGCGCGACCGCGACCCCGGCCTGCGCCGGGAGGCGCTGGGGGCGCTGGCGCTCTATGAGGGTCCGGCGGCAGTCACCGCCATCATCCCGGCGCTGCGCGATACCGACGGCACCATTCGCATCGCCGCGGTGCGCGCCCTGCGGGCGATGCGCGACCCGGCTGCCGTGAAGCAGTTGGCGCCGGTGCAGCAGGATCAGGACCCGACTATCGGCGCCGAAGCCGCCCGCGCGGTGAAGGCGCTGAGCAATCCGCCGGCGCTGACGGCGCAAGTGACGAGCCTGGACCCCGTAGCCCGTTATCAGGCACTGCTGGCAATGTGCCGCGCGTCGGAGTTGCGCTATCTGCCGCACGCGCGGGCGGCGCTGGAGGATGATGACCTCTGGGTGCGCGCCGCCGCGGCGGATGCGCTGGGGGCACTGCGCGACAATGCAGCCGTGAGTCCGCTGCTCGCGCTGCTGAAAGACGAGGAATGGCCCGTCCGCGTGGCGGCGGCGCGCGCGCTGGGGAGACTGAAAGCAGCCGCGGCCTGCGACTCTCTGGCAACAGTGCTGGCGCGAGACGACGTGCCACAGGTGCAGGGGGAGGCCGCTCGCGCGTTGGGCGCCATCGCCGACCCGCGCGCCCTCCCCGCGCTGGCGGCGGCGCTGCGCGCTCCCCATCCGGCGGTGCGCATGGCGGCGGCCGCGTCACTGGAGACGCGGCGCGACCCACTGGCTGATGCCGAGTTGCTGAAGGCGCTGCCGGCGAAAGACCTGCCGGTGGTAGCGGGGGCGTATGCCTTCTTTATTCGCACAGGAGCGCCGAATTCAGAGGTGCTGCTCATTGACGCCCTGCGCATCGGCGACGACCCGGCCATGCCGCATGTCTACGCCGGCTGCGGGCAGGCACAGTTGCGCGCGGCGGCGCTGCCGCTAATCGGGGACATTGCTGCCCCTCCCGGCCCTTGCCCGCAATGGGGCGAGGCGCCGGCGGCACCCTGACGCGTCAGCGCAGGTCAAGCAGCGGGCTGGCGGGCACGGTGGATGGTGTTGCGGGCAAATCTCCGGCATCCAGCAGTTTCAACGTGCGCTCCAGTTCAGCGGTGGACCGGTGATATACGCGGAAGATGTTGCGTACCTGGTCTTTCAGCGCCGTTCGGCGCTCCGGCTCCAGCCGCGCCCCCGTCCGGATGGCGTCGCTCACCTGCCCGGCGAGGAAGAGGTTGGTGGCGTAGATGAGTAAGTCATCCTGGCTCAGCGCCAGCCCCAACTGCTCCGCCCGCGCGTAGTTGCGGCAGATCTTTGGCACAAGGTTGGGCGTATCCGCGCTGCCGCGCACCACCTGCTCGTTCTGGTAGGTCGCCAGCACCACGAACGCCTCCGGGAAGGTGGGGTCAATGTAGGTAGCGCGGTTAGCGTAGACTTCCGCTTCCGCGTAGGCGCTCAGCGCCGCTTCGGCAATGCCCTGGGCTTTCAGACCCTGAATCGCCGCCAGGTCCGCCTCCAGCAGGTAGACTTCGGCGCTGAAGGGCTCGAAATGATGCAGCGCCTTGATGGCCGTGTGGGCGCGCGTGGTTGCCGCCAGCAAAAGCTCTTCGTTCGCCAGTCCCACGGCGATATTGGCGTCCTGCAGGTGCTGCTGCACCAGGTCGCGCAGGATGAAGGGGTCACGGTCGAGTAGGCGCAGGCCGCGCGCCGTCACCTCGGTGAAGCGCTCAGCCGTGCGGTCATATTCCGCCTTGTTGCGGGAGAGAAAGGCGGCGAAACTCTCGGCGCTGGGATCGGGTTTCAGCCAGTCGAGGCGGGTGCGCAGCACCTTCGTCCAGATCTGGTAGGTCTTCACGTCCCCCGTCTCGATCCCCCGCCAACCTGGTCGCGCGGTGAACGGCAGTGAGCGTTGCAATGCGCGGTCAGCGGCATCAAGGGCCGCGAAGGCAGCCTGTGCATCACCGCGCTTGAGGTACTCCGCGGCGCGCGCCAGGTGATTGTTCGCCGTGAAGGTCAGTGCCGACGCGGTGAGTTCCGTGCCCACGTGCAGCAGCGTACCGAGCAAGATCACCACCCCGGCCAGCGCCAGTCCGCGCGTCGAAGCCCGGCTGAGCGGCGCCGCCAGCGGTCGGTCTTCGGCGGTGAGCGCCGCCAGCAGTCCCAGCGCCAGCCAACCGCCGCTCATGGTGGCGGCGTTATCGAAGGTGAAGAGGTTCGATGCTAGGTAAGCGGTGAACAACCCCAGCAGGCCGATGGCAGACCAGGCGACCCGTGGGTCGCCGGAGGTCAGCGGCCGCACGAGGCTACCGAGGATGACGATGAGATAGACGAACGCGGCGAAACCGAGAAGGCCGGTCTCCGCCAGCAGTTGCAGCGGTAGGTTGTGCGGCTGCGCGGTGCTGTAGCC
>JAKIYB010000426.1:0-257 GCA_022708765.1 Armatimonadota bacterium
CGTTGCCCGCCTGACCGCGGCGATGGGTATTCGGAAAATACGCCTGACCGGTGGCGAACCAACAGCCCGCCCGAATCTCGAGGTATTAATCCGCCAGTTGGCGGTGATTCCCGGCATTGACACCGTGGCGTTAACGACCAACGGCGTGCGACTGGGCGCATTGGCTCCCAGCCTGCGCGCCAGCGGCATTTCCCATCTGAACATCAGTCTCGACTCGCTGCGCCGCGAACGGCTGGCCAGCATCGCGCAACGTGATG
>JAKIYB010000426.1:278-4187 GCA_022708765.1 Armatimonadota bacterium
CATTGACCCTTGAATTCACTTCGGTAAAAGTCAATGTCGTGGTGATGGGTGGCGTAAATGATGACGAATTGGACGATTTCGTGGAGTTCATCCGCCATCGCCCGCTGACCGTGCGCTTCATTGAATTTATGCCTTTCAAAGGCAATGGATGGCAGGGGGGCACCGTGGTCACCGCGGAGGAAATGCGACAGCGCCTCAGTACGCGGTATGCGCTTCTGCCGGTCTCGCCAGCCACGGAGTCCGCCGCGGTCGCGACGGAATACACGATTCCGGGCATTCGCGGGAGGATAGGCTTCATCTCACCGCTGTCCGAAGCCTTTTGCGCGAGATGCTCCCGACTGCGGCTGACGGCGGACGGGTGCCTGAAATCCTGCCTGTTCAAGCCGGCGGAACTGAACTTGCGACCATTCCTGCGCGGAGAGGCCACCGACGAAGACCTGTCGGCATTGATCCGGTCGGCCGTTGCGCAAAAACCGTATGCCCATCCCCCCGCCAGCGCCCTGATGGCCGCCAACGATCGAGTCATGTGTGATATTGGAGGATAAATCGTGCGCGATATTACTCACAAGACCCTGACAGCGCGCAGCGCGGTAGCGGAAGCCACGCTGCGCGTCAGTCCCGCAACCATGGCGTGCATCCATCGGCAAGCCGTGCCCAAGGGTGATCCGCTGCCGGTCGCGCGCATGGCAGCCATCCAGGCCGCCAAACAGACCAGCCTGCTCATCCCCTACTGTCATCCTGTGCCGTTGGATTTTGTTGGCGTCGAGTTTGCGCTCACCGAGACGATGATTCAGGTGACGGCTTCGGTGAAGGCCGTGTATAAGACCGGCGTGGAGATGGAAGCACTGACGGCAGCCTCCGTGGCGGCCCTGACGCTTTATGACATGCTAAAAATGCTTGACGAAGAGATGGAGATCATCGGCGTGCGGCTGATCGAAAAGCGCGGTGGTCAAACGGAGTATATGGAGAGCTTTACGCTGCCGGTGCGGGCAGCGGTGCTGGTGATGTCGGATACCATCGCAGCCGGTGAAAAAGAGGACTACTCCGGCCGCCTGATTGCCGAGCGCCTGCAGGCGGAGGGGGTGGAGGTGGCCGATTACCGCATCATCCCGGACGATCCGGCAATGATCACCGCAACGCTGTGCGCCTATGCGGATATCGAACACTATGATCTCGTACTGACGACCGGTGGCACGGGATTCAGCTCGCGCGACAATACCCCTGAAGCGATGAACGCGGTGATTACCCGGGACATCCCGGGGATTCCGGAAGCGCTGCGCGCGTATGGGCAGTCTCGCACCCCGTATGCCATGCTGTCCCGCGGCAGAGCGGGCCTGCGGCACAACACGCTGATCATCAATCTACCCGGCTCCAAGCGGGGCGTTGCCGAATCACTGGATGCGCTCTTCCCCGGATTGCTCCATGCGTTTCATCTCATCCGCGGCAATACCGCGCACGACCGGAAGAGATCGGGTCGGAAACGGAGCAAAGCATGATTTCGTTCTCGGAAGCGCGGGCGCACATACTCTCTTTGGTCACCCCGACGCCTGTCGTGCGGGTTCCGTTATCGCGCGTCGCCGGGTATGCGCTCGCGCATCCTGTTCCAGCATCTACGCCCATCCCGCGTTTTGATGCGTCCGCAATGGATGGCTTCGGCGTGCATGCGACGGATCTCGCCGGAGCGTCACCGGACGCACCTGTCCGCCTGCGCGTTCTCGCGACGGTTCGTGCCGGCGACCGCCCCCATACCGATCCAATCCCCGCGGGTTGCGCGGTGAAAATCCTCACCGGCGCCCCCGTTCCCACCGCGATAGATGCCGTGGTGGTTCGCGAAGTCTGTGAGGAAACGGACGGAGACGTACTGGTGGCCCGCGCCGTCACCCCGGGGGTGAATATTCGACGGGCCGGCGAAGAATTTCAGCCCGGTGACGTCGTGCTGCCTGCGGGCAAGCGCATGACTCCCCCGGTCATCGGCCTGTTGGCCACGCTGGGGATTCATACGGTCTCGGTACACCGTAAACCGTCAATCGCACTGGTGGTGACCGGCAGCGAATTAGTACGGCCGGGCAGACACTTACGCACCGGTCAGATTTATGACGCCAACTCCTTCACGATCACAGCCGCGCTGCGCGAGTTATCTTTACCGGCGCCAGCGCGTTTTTTTGTAAAAGATGATCCGGTGACGCTGGACAATACGCTCGCGCGGGCATTCCAGCAGGCGGAGGTTATCCTGGTGGCCGGCGGCGTGTCGGTTGGCGATTACGATTATGTTCGTGGTAGCTGTGAAGCGCAGGGCGTGATCAGCCAGGTCTGGCAAATCGCCATCAAACCCGCCAAGCCCACCTACTTCGGCACGCTCGACTCTCCCGACGGGCGCAAGCTGATTTTCGGCCTGCCTGGCAATCCGGTGTCCGCGCTGCTGGCATTTCAGTTGTTCGTGCGGCCGGCGTTGCTTCAAATGCTGGGCGTCCAGGATACCGAGCCGTTGATGGTCACCGCCGAACTGACTACAGCGCTGCGAAAACGAAGTGGGCGGCACGAATTCGTCCGCGGCGTCGTCGCCGAACATGCGGGGCGACTCATTGTCACGCCCGTCACCGGACAGGATTCGCATATGCTCGGAGGATTGGCGCAGGCAAATTGTCTTATTCATTTTCCCGTCGCTGATGACTACCTGCCGGCGGACACGCCGGTATGTGTTGAACTGCTCAATTGGGCATGAGGTGATGCCGTGGCCATGCAAGGAAAAGTGCTGGCATTATCAGTCAGCACGCGTAAGGGGGTGCCGAAATCCAACGTTCCGATTGCGACGCTGGTGGCGGAGTGGGGAATGGAGGGCGATGCCCACGCCGGCGCCTGGCATCGTCAGGTGAGCCTGCTGGCGATTGAGAGCTTCGCGGTCATGCGTCGGGAAGGGGTGACGATTGCGCCCGGGCAGTTCGCGGAGAATATTACGACGGAAGGTCTGACACTCGCGGAGCTGCCCATTGGCACGCGTCTCGCAATCGGCGATGCCGTGGTGGAAATCACGCAGATCGGCAAGGAATGCCATCAGCATTGCGCGATTTTTCACCGGCTGGGCGATTGCGTCATGCCCCGCGAAGGAATCTTTGCCCGGGTACTCACCGGTGGAACCATCGGCGTGGGAGAGCGCATTACCGTGCTGGGCACGATACCGGAAGATGAGAGGGTATGCACGGATCAGTCCTGACAATCATCGAAATTTCCCTGCTGATATTCCTGGTCGCCGCCCTGTATTCCTCGGTCGGTCACGGCGGCGCCTCCGGCTACCTGGCCGTGCTCTCGCTCTGCGCGTTTTCACAAAGCGAGATGAAGACGACGGCCTTAATCCTGAATATCCTGGTCGCCGGCATTGCCGCGGTGGCGTTTATCCGCGCGGGGCACTTCTCCTGGCGCCAGACCTGGCCCTTCCTGCTGACATCAGTGCCGGCCGCGTATGTGGGCGGCAGGTGGCATCTGCGGGAGGAGGTCTTTGCGGTCCTGCTGGGCATCGCGCTGCTGGTGGCGGCCGGTCGCTTGCTCAATCTGTATACGCCTCGCGAGCCGACAAGCGAGCCGCAGCCGATCGCGCTCGCCGGCGCGTTACCCATCGGCGCCGGGCTTGGCCTGCTCGCCGGTTTGCTCGGTATCTTAAGCCCGGTGCTGCTGTTCGCGCGGTGGGCGACTGTAAAACAGACCGCGGCCACCGCCGCCGTATTTATTGTGGTCAATTCCCTGGCCGGGTTGAGCGGCCATTTGCGGCAGAATACCATTCATCTCGACGTCGTTTTGCCCATCATCATCGCCGCGCTCTGTGGCGGATTGATCGGCTCCCATATCGGCGCCAGGCGCACCTCGAATCTGGTGCTCCAGCGTTGCCTGGCCGTTGTCTTACTGTTGGCGGCGGGG
>JAKIYB010000427.1:0-3824 GCA_022708765.1 Armatimonadota bacterium
CTCGCCCCCCGGCACCGGCGGAACCTCGGTAGGGCCGTATTACGAGATGCGCTTTAAGCTCTTTCCCGGCCGCGACTTCTGCCGGGTGAGCGAGAAGAGCGACTTTCCGCTGCGCTTGCAGCCCATGCGCCGTGACGTAACCAGCATCTCCGACGATCCGAAGGTTACCGACAACTGGCGCGTCGTGCCCTGTCCGGCGGATAATTTCCTGCTGAACTGCGAGGAGGGGTGGGGGGCCGACCGCCTCTATACGCACGTCACCTTCAGCACGAAATACGTGAACCATCCCCTTACCGCGGATCAATACCGCTGCCATACCGCCATCCGTTCTGCGCTGCCGTATATGAACGGCGGCTGGTTCGCCACTTACTCGACGAAAGGCAATGATCTCCTCGGCATGGTGGGCGTTGACGCCAGCCATTGGCAGTATCCTGATAACGGCGCGCACTTTACCGCCGGGACGCCGGGCCGCAATACGGACATCATGTTCATCAATGAACCCGGTACGGGCGCGTATTTCCGCCTGCCGCTGGCGCGCATGGAGCGCCACTGGCTGCTGGTTATCACCACGAAGGACAAGGTGGTGAAAGATCCCGGCTGGGTCGCCGCGCAGAAGAAAAAGGCGCACCTCACCTTCTTCGCCGACCGTATTGGCCCTGAAACATGTTATCTGTGGCAGCTCCGCTATAAGTATGGCGACCTGCCGCTGAACAAGGTGAAGGACTGGATCCTGGATTATGACGAACCCCAGGCCCAGCATCCCAATCTGTTCCCGGAAGCGAAGGATCGCGCGGCGGTCCTGAAAAACATCGAAAGCCTGCCAGGCTTGAAGGCGCACTTTGACCGCATGTATAACTCGTCGGAGTATCTGCGCTATTTTAAAACCGGTGAATATAAATACAAAGAGCCCTTTGATCCCTTCAGTGGCATCTCCTGCGTGCGTGAGAATCTCGATCAGGGGTATCCCGCGTATATCTATGTCCTCAGCACCGGCCAGTATGTGCCGGGGATGATCAAGTTTTGCGATATTGTCGCTCCGGCGATGACGCCGGAAGATTGGAAGAAGATGTGCCGCTTTGCCCTTGCCGGCACCTATATCCTCGCCGATGACGACTACTGGCAGTATACCTATGTCAAGGGCGATACGACGTATCTGCCGAACTTCAACACCTGCCGCTGGTCCGGTATCGGCCTCGCCGGCCTCTTCTTCAAGGACCACCCGGAGGCGAAGAAGTGGGTCGCCTTCTCCCGTTACTACCTTGAGAAGGAATTTGCGTACCACATCTCGGAAGATGGCGTGGGCGCGGAGAACGTTGGCAATTATTATCCCTTTGCCTGGCGCATGATCTCCGAACTGATTCGGATCATGGCCGACCGCGGCATCGCCGATTACCGCCGGCATCCGAAATACCTGGCCGGCTCGCGCTTCTGGCTGGATGTCATCACTCCGCCGGATGTCCGCTTCGCTACCCCGCGGCGCATGATTCCGCCCATCGGTAATCACCCGTATTCAGCGCCGCGCTTCGGCCTGTATGAATGGAACGCGAACACCTTCCAGCAGGTTGAGCCGGATCTTGCCGCCTGGAGCCACTGGGCCTGGCTGGAAACGGGGCAGGAACCTGACTATCATCACTTGATCCCGTTTACCTCCTTCTTTGCCAGCAAAGCGTTCGACGCGAAGACGCCGCCGTTAACGAGCAAGCCGTTGGAAGACTTCGGCTATATCTTCCGCAACCACTTCCCGAGTGACAAAGAGACCTATCTCTCGTTCAAGGCGGGCAACTTCTACTTCCACCACGACGGCGATGAGGGCAGCTTCCACATGTATGCCAAGGGCGTGCCACTGGCTGCCGACGGGTTGGAACTGATCGGGTATACGAAAGCCCGCTCGCATAACATGGTGGAGATTCCCGAACCGGGCGGCAAGCCGGATGACTGGTGGTACGCTAATCCGCGCGGTGGAGATATTGTCGCGCATTACGAGTCGCCGGTTGTGGACTGGGCCGCGGGTTTCTTCGCCAAGGAAAATAACCGCAAGGCTGAGTATATCGTTCCTGCGCTGCACACCACCGACTGGCGCCGTGATATCCTGCTCATCAAAGCGAAGGATCCCGAAGAGGCGGAATACTTTGCCGTGTATGACTACCTCAACGGCCCGGATGCCAGCCGCTGGAATCTGGATGTGCATAGCGAAGAGCCGGTCATCGAGCAGGCGCCGGGAACGCTGACGACCGTGCGCTATCCCGGTATCCGTAAAGCCCCGTTTAATGTCGGGCTGGACGTCATCTTCGTCTCGCCGGCGTCCATGACCATCGTGAAGGAGCAGGGCACGATCAACAAAGCGCAGTTCTTCCAATTCCCACAGGTAGAGCACTGGTTCATTCGCTCTCCACGCGGCCCCAAAGAGGATACTTTCAGCATCCTTTTCCCGCGGCGGCCGGAACAGCCCGCGCCGAAGGTCACGCGCATCCTGGAGGGGAAAGGCTGCATCATCGAGCACCAACAGGGCCGTGACATCATCGTCATGTCGCCGACGCCGGTCACGTATAAAGAGAATGGCGTGGAATTCACCGGACGTATCGCCGTCATTCGTGACCGCGCCGGCGACGGTTCACTTACGTTACTGGATGGCGGCAAGCTGTCCTACAAAGGGAAAACACTTACCGAGCGCGGCACGGTCGCGTTGTAAGCTCGGATAAAGGAGATTCAGATGCAATCAATCCATTGTTGGATGTTCGTCGGCATGTTGGGATTGGCGCTCTGCGCCTCCGCGGCGGAGAAAAGCCTTTTTACCGACGATTTCGTCATTCCCGATGTCGAGAAGGTCTGGCGGCTGCAGCCGCCGGTGGACGCGCTCGGTCCCATCCCTGCCAATGCGACATGGGAAGCGAAAAACGGTGTGCTGACGGCGACGGGCACCGCCAAACCCTGGTCGGTGATGACGGCTGGCGATCCGACATGGACCGACTATCGCGTCTCGGCGAAGATCACTATTCGCAAGCCCGCGCCGAAAGCCGATTTTCCCATCTTTCACGGTGAATACGACCGCTACCTGCCACGCGAGTGGTTTCCGAAGCTCTGCGATCATACCGGCGTCTACCGTTTTCGCTACTATGCCGGCGAATTCGACTGGGGCTCTGATGCCGCGCTCTACTTCCGCTATCAGGACCGCGAGAACTGCTACCGCGTGCAGCTCTCCACCGAATATCAGGAAATCATCCTCTGGCACAGCGTGGGCGGCTACCTCCAGGTGGTGCCGTATAAGCTGCAGCCGGGGAAGACATATGCCGTGGACGTGCAGGCGCAGGGTGAGCATATCCAGGTCACGGTAGATGGAAAGAAGCTGATTGATTACTGGCACCGCTGCCTGCCCACCCTGGCCGGCGGCATCGGCCTGGGCGCCTATAACAGCGGCGTGGCGTTCCAGCAGGTGCGGGTAAGCGCGCTGCCTCCAGCACCGCCCCTGCCCGCCCATAAGGCCAGTTTCAGCAAGCGCGTCTGGCGTACCCAGCCATGGATATTCGACGGCAACGAACCTATCTGCCTGCTGGAGACCGGCAGAACCGGTTTTTCACCGGATTATGGCGACGGCGTGATGATGTTCTTCTTCGTCAAGCTGCGTCCCGGTTACCGGCCGCTGTATCAGACATTCGTCAGTGTGCGTAAGAACGAGACGAAGACGGCGCTGCTGAAAGGCACGGAACATGATGTCGCCTTCACCGGACAAGGCACGGCCCACCTGGTCTTTACTTATGACAGTGAGACTTCCGATAAAGTCCTTTCGACGCGTCACACCGATGTCCTGACCTACGATACTGTGCGCG
>JAKIYB010000427.1:3834-4160 GCA_022708765.1 Armatimonadota bacterium
TCACCGCCGAACTGACC
Source organism: Armatimonadota bacterium (assembly GCA_022708765.1). Taxonomy (GTDB): domain Bacteria; phylum Armatimonadota; class Hebobacteria; order CAIYQO01; family CAIYQO01; genus JAKIYB01. Next base: position 3,852 of record JAKIYB010000427.1, read on the forward strand.
TTCAACAAGGATGAGCGCATCACCGCGCTGGAGTTCTGCGATCCGCTCACCTACAACAACAAGGAGCCGGGGCGCCAGGTGACGCAGCGCTGGTTGCCAGCCGGTCATCGGTGGGGGCTGATGCGCAGTGAGGACGGCAGCATTACCCGCCATCCGATCTCGCAGTCGCTGAATCTTGATGGGCAGAATAGCTGGTACCTGCAACCGGGCAACGGTCTCTGGGTACTGTACCCCGACCGTGCCGTTTGTCCCGCCTGGGAACACTTCACCCCGAATGAACGTACTTATGTCGGCGTCTGCCACTGGGGA
>JAKIYB010000428.1 GCA_022708765.1 Armatimonadota bacterium
TGGCGCTGCTCTACGCCGGCCTGGGGGCGGCGCTGAAGCGGCCCATCCTCACCCGCGTCATCAGCCTGGTGGGCGGCGCGGTGCTGCTGTATTTCGCGTGGGAGATGGCGCGCGCGGCGCTGCTGCCCGGCGCGCTGACCGCCGACGCGGGTGGCGGCGCGCTCTCCGTCCTCGGCCTTGTCGGCCAGGGCCTGGCGCTGACGCTGGTGAATCCTTACTGGTACATCTGGTGGGCCACCGCCGGGGTGGCGCTCATCGCCGCGCAGTCCGCCAGCCACGGCGGGCGCGCCTGGCCCGTCTTCTTCACCGGGCATATCCTCGGTGACTACCTCTGGTATCAGCTCGTCGCCCTGCTCATCGCCGTCAGCGGCCGCTTCCTCAGCGACGGCGCCTTCCGCGGCCTCATCATCGCCTGCGCGGTTGGCGTGGCCGGGCTTGGCGTCTGGTTTATCATCGGCGGGGCGCGCAAACAGCCCGCGGGGCAGGCCTGACGGCCCGCCCCGCGCAAGGTCCATGCTCGAATCACGTTACTCGGCGCCGCAGATGCGCGCTTTCGTCAGGTAGAGCGTATTCAGCTTATGGAAGGCGACCGCCGGGCGCAGCGGGCGCAGATAGCCCACGGTACCGGAATATTTCACATCGCCGTTTACCGAATAAATCAGCAGCCCGGCTTTGCGCTCGATGCGGCAGACCGTACTCGGATAATCCGTCGGCGTGGCCCAGACTTGATTGCTCGTGAAGCCGGGCGTCGGGCAGTAATAGCTCCGGATACTCTGGTTATATAAGGCGCAGGTAATCTGGTCGTAATTCGTACATGTCGTGCCGAAGATCAGCCCGGCCATTGTATTCGACGAGCCGTTGCTGAACGCCCACTCGAACCAGCCATCACCGTAGATGACGGTGGCGCCCACCGCGCCGCACGTGCCCCAGCCGCCGGTGTTCACCGTCGGCTTCACATTGCTGCCCTGGCCGGGCGTGGCATATTCGCCCACGGTGTTGCTCAAGCTCGTCCACACCACGTCCTTCACCTCGTTGTTGAGAACGACGGTGAGACCTTTCAGCGCCAGACCCATGTAATGCGAGGCACCATCCTTGAAAGGCACGGCTTCAACGTGGCCGTCGAGGCAGGCGACATTGGCGGCGTTGTTATGGCGGCCATCCACATTCACCTCGTCTTCGAACTGGGTGATGCAGTACGGCGGATCCAGTTGATCGGCCTTGAAGGTGGGGATATCCGCCACGGTCACCATCCCCGTCGGATCGGGAATGTCACCGAGCGCCATGCCCATGAGGAAGCGGTTGAAGCCGTATTCCGGGGCGGTATTCGTGCCGCGGCCGGTGAGCGAGGGGCAATCGTACAGCGACGGCTCATTATACTCTTTCAGGTTGGTCGCCCACGCCAGATTCGACGCGGAGAAGATCCGCTCGTCATGATCCTGGATATGCATCGAGACGGCGATCATGATCTGCCGGATATTGTTCATGCAGGAGGTCTGGCGGGCTTTTTCGCGCGCTTTGGAAAAGACCGGGAAGAGGATGGCGGCCAGGATCGCAATGATCGCGATCACCACCAGTAATTCGATTAAGGTAAATCCACGATGGTTTTTCATCGGTAATGCTCCTTTCAGGCCTACTCGGCGCCGTACATGCGGCACTTGGAAACGAAGGCGCCGCCTTTCAGATAGACCGCGGCGCGCAGATCGCCGGTGGTGATGCCGGGAACCTGGGCGGTGGTGGTATACTTCACCACGCCGTCCACCAGATAGGTGATGACGGTCCCCTTGCGCTCCACCCGCAGCAGCGATCCGAGATAACTGGTCAGGTTGTTGCCGGCGGCATCTTTGACGTTCGTCATTGAGACGCCCGGCCCATAGTAGACCTGCAGCGGGCTTGTTTGGAAGAAGGCGACATCAAGGTTATACGTGCTCAACGAAGTGCGCGAGCCCTGGACGAAGCCAATCATTACATCGGAGGCATTGCCGGTATCGGCACGCCACTCGAACCAGCCGTCGCGCTTGATGACGCTCTGGCTCACCGACCCACAGCTCCACTGGCCGTTGATGGGCGTCAGCGCGGATATTTTACTGCCGACGCCGGGGATGGGCGCGTCAATCTTCACGTTGGCGTTCGGCGTCCAGTCCACGTCTTTGATGAAGAGCAGGTTGACCTGCCAGTTGCGTTCGGCGAGGGCGGCGGATTTCGTCACGCCGCTCTTCACCGGCAGGTAATCCATGTGGCCGTCGAGGAAACCCAGCACGGCACCGCTGTTGTGGCGGATGTCGAGGTTCGGCTCGGCGCCGGAGACGGCGGACAGGGTGTAGGGCGGCGTGGTATCCGACGCCCCGCTCATCACCAGGTCGCCGGTGGCGATGAAGAGGTCGGCATATTTCATATCACCCAGCGCCTTGCCCAACAGGTTGGCGTTGAAGCCGTATTCGGGCGCGTTGTTGTTGCCCTTGCCGGTCTTTGTGGGACAGTCGTAAATACTGGCTTCGTTGTAGTTCACCAGATAGGTGGACCAGGTGCCTGACGCCGGCATCAGCGTTTCGCCGTTATCCTGGGCGTACATGGAGATGGCAATGCCGATCTGGCGCTGGTTATTCAGGCAGGAGTTCGTGCGGGCTTTCTCGCGCGCTTTCGCGAAGACAGGAAAGAGGATGGCGGCGAGGATCGCGATAATCGCGATGACCACGAGGAGTTCGATGAGAGTGAACCCTCTGGGAGACGAGCGGTACATAGGCATGCTCCTTTTAACAGATGAATGATCACGGGGCAGGCGCCGCCTGCCCCGAGAATCAGACCTGTGATAATGGTATTCCCCTTGCTGCCCGGTGTCAACCGGAGACATCGGTTACACGCGTGGACAGATCAACCCCGTTCATACCACAATCGCCCGCTGAATCGCCTCGATGAAGTACTGGTAATCATCCCAGGAGATGTCCGCCGAGACGGAGTGGTCAATGGCGGGGATGTAGCCGCCTTCCTCGATAAGCGGGCGGTTGCGCGCGAGTTCGGCGTCTATCGCGGCGGGGCCTTTGGCGATTTCGCGCTTGTCGAGACCGCCGATCATGCGCAGGTCGCGCCCATACGCCTTGCGCAGTTCCGTCGGCACCATGCTGGCGGCGACTTCGCAGGGGGCGAGGCAGTTGATGCCGGCCTCCAGATAGTCGGGGATGAACAGACGCACGTCGCCGTCGCTGTCGTACCAGGTCAGGTCCACCCCCAGGCTGTGCGCCAACTCCATCACCCGGCGGTCGCGCGGCAGGATGAACTCGCGGAACATCGCCGGCGAAATCAGCGGGCCGGTCTTGTAGGCGATATCCTCGCCGAAGCCGATGACATCCACCCGGCCATGGGCGGCGGCGCGGCGCAGGCCTTCCAGCACCACCGTGCAGTAGCGTTCAAACAGCTCATCCACCAGTTCCGGGGCGTCGTAGAAGAGGTAGCTGGCGTATTCCACCCCGGCCAGCGAGCGCAGCGTCCAGTAGTAGCAGCCGCCGTCCACCACGATGAGGTTGTCGGAGGCGTTGGCCGCCGCCACCTTCTCCGCCCAATCCGCCGGGAAGCGGGCGTTCAGATCGTCCACCTGGTAGTGCTCGTTCAGCACGCGGCGCAGGTCGTCCGGCGTCTTCACCGGGAAGTCCAGCCACTCCGGCATCGAGGTGTGATCCTTGAAATCGCGCACCGTGCGGCCGTAGCCGTCGGTGTAGATGCGCACGGTGTCCGTCTCCTCGATGGTGCGCTCCTCATAGCGCGGATAGAGACCGGTGACCGGGCTGATATTCACCGTCGGCATGGAGGCCACGCCCAGGTAGGCGTGCGGGTCGGTCCCCGCCGGCAGCCCCTCGCGCCGCCAGCGCGCCAGGGTATCCGGCCACGGCCCCACCAGATGCAGCGGCCGGCGGTCCACCGGCTGGTAGCGCATGGTGGCGATAAAGCGATCTCGTTCAGTCATTGGGTGCTCCTCGATTCGCGCGATAAGGAGCAAATTCGCGAAGGCGGGGAGCGGTTCCTTCCGCGTCGCCGTACCACCGTCCTTTCCGTCCCGCGTCCAGTGCAGTTCGGCGGAATGCTCGACACCCCCTGAAGGAGGGTGCTAACATGGTGAAGGACGCTGAAGCGCCCTGAATGCTTGGGAGAATGAGCGCGCTTCAGC
>JAKIYB010000429.1:0-3832 GCA_022708765.1 Armatimonadota bacterium
TGCGGGCTTCCGCCCACAGCAGCGCGGCATCGGGAGGAATGGGCAGGTCGGCTTTCGTCACCGCAGCTACCACAGGCCGCCGCTGCGCGCGAAGGCGCAGCAGCAGATCCGCTTCAAAGGCGTCGGGCGGGCATGCGGGATCCAGTGCCAGCACCGCCAGGTCGGTGCGGTCAATCACCCGCACCGTTTTCTCGACGCGAAGCGCGCCAAGGTCGCCGGTGTCGTCAATGCCCGCGGTGTCGGTGATGACGACCGGCCCTAGCGGCAGGATCTCCATCGTCTTCGCCACCGGATCCGTGGTCGTCCCCGGCACCGGCGAGACAATGGCTGCGCTCTGGCTGGTCAAGGCGTTGATTAGGCTCGACTTCCCGGCATTACGACGGCCGAAGATGCTGATATGCAGGCGCGAGCCGCTGGGTGTTTCGTTGATGGTTGGCATCGCTATGCTCCCGTTTCCTGATCAGCAACGCGCTTCACGTGTCCATGATCCGCCGCGACCGTGCGGCCGATAGCGTGGATGCGGCCGGTGATGCAGCCGCGACAGTGTTCAGCGTCGTCGGTGAGGCAGATTTTGCCGGGGTAGATGGCGTATTTCGGCCGGACATCGCCTGGGGTGACGTTCGGCATCACCACGTTGGCGCCGGCCTGCAGTGCCCGCTCGCGACCCAGGGGATGCAGGCTGCCCATGGCGGTGGTGGCGGGCAGGTGCGCGTGTGGGAAGACCAGCCGCAGCACGGCCACCAGCCGCAGCGTCTGCTCCACCGTGCCACTCGCCGCGTCCTTCAGCGGCGTGTCGGGATGCGGGATGAACGGCCCGACGCCGATCATCTCCGCGCCCAACTCGTGCATCCAGATGACATCGCCGGCCAATGTGTCGGGCCTCTGCCCGGGCAGGCCCACCATCACCCCGGTGCCAAGCTGGTAGCCGAGGTCGCGCAGGTCGTAAAGGCATTGCTTGCGCGCGTCCAGGTTACTGTCCGCGTGCAGCGCGGCGAACAGCGCGGGGTCGGTGGTCTCGATACGCAGCAGGTAGCGGTCCGCGCCCGCCTCGCGCCAGAAGGCGTAGGCATCGCGGTCACGCTCGCCAGCGCTCAAGGTGATGGCAAGGTCGGTCGTTGCCTTGATTTCTCGGATGATAGCCGCCAGCCGCTCGGTGGTGAACCACAGATCCTCGCCGGACTGCAGCACCACCGTTTTGTAGCCCAGGCTTTCGGCGCGATGCGCGGTGGCGACGATCTCCTCCGGGGTAAGGCGGTAGCGCTCAGCGCCGCGGTTCTCGACGCGCAGGCCGCAGTAGGCGCAGTTCTTCCGGCAGATGCTGGAGAACTCGATGAGTCCGCGAAGCTGCACGTCCGTACCCTGATAGGCGGCACGCACGGCATCGGCCGCCGAATACAGACGCAGCGCGTCCGACTCGCTACAACCGAGCAGCGGCACCAGCCAGGCGCGCGCGGGCGCGGCGAAGGCCAGGGCCTGCGCCAGGGCGTCATCGAACGCCAGACTGGAAGAGTTTGTGAAATTCATCACGAGTGATTTTATCGTATTTGCGTGGTTGTGGCAAGGGAATAAAGGAGATTAACAAGTCAGGTGTGACAATTCGCTGGCTGCAATTGACAGCACTGATCTACCTGCTGTTAACCAGCGCTATATCGCCGTTGACAGCCACAGGTGAAGTTGCTACAATGGCGCGGCTTCACACGCCCGTATGCACGCACCTGTAGCTCAGTTGGTAGAGCAACGGACTTTTAATCCGTAGGTCCTGGGTTCGAGTCCCAGCGGGTGCACCACTTTCAAACTCAAAGCGCCCGATTACACTCGCTTGAATGCGCTGTAATCGGGCGCTTTATACATAAGGAAGGTAGTGGGTTGGGGTTAGACTGACGGGGCAGCGTTGTTTACTTTTTTCCGTCATACCGATAGAATAGGACATCATCGAATTAGCGGTTCTGTGTCACGGCCTTTGCACTTTGCCGCGAACTCATTACCCGCAGGAGGTGGGACGATGACTTACCGGTATTTCGTGTTCTTTTGTCTCTGCCTGTTGTTCTGGAGTGCAACACGTGCGGAAACGCCAGCCCTATTGCATTCCGTGCGGACGATGGGGCAGGATATCGCGAAAGGTATCGTGCAGGGCAAGCTGAGACAGGTGCTCGTGCCTGAATTCGCCGACGGCGCCACGCGGACCTGGGGCGGCGAGGTTGGGGTCGCGGGCCGATACGTCGCCGAGCAGCTTGCCGCCACCCTGACGACTGCGAGCAAAAAGCGGTACGCCATCCGCGACCAGGCGCACCTGCGCGCGGCGCCATTTACAGAGGTCACTTCACTCGATACGTTGGCCACGCTCACCTCGGCGGCAACCCTGCGCACCAACTTCCCCGGTAGCGACGGCCTGCTGCTCGGTACGCTCAGCCGCACGGGCCAATCCGTCACCATTCATGCCCAATTGCTGCGCCTGGCCGATATGCGATCGCTGGGTACCTACACCAGTACGCTTCCACTGGATGGCGACCTTTTAATCCTTCTGGGTGCCAGCCTGCTGGTAACCACCGGTCCGGAGTCGTATAAAGTGACGCCGGAGATGCTGGCGCACGCGGTTGATTCGGCCAAGGACCAACCGCCCCCCCTGCTCAACCCCGCCTGCCCCTACCATGTCGAGATGCTGGTAGGAGAGGCGCCGAAACCGCTGTACCGCCACGGACGCGAACTATATCTGCCGGCGCGGGCCGGCGAGACCTACCAGCTTCGCGTGACGAATACCACCGACATGCGGACCGCCGTTGCGCTCTTCATTGACGGCCTCAACGTCGTCCGGCAAAAGCGCGTCCTCCCGTCGAGTGCCGTGAAAGTGATCATCAACGCGAAGTCTACGGTAGTGGTGCCAGGATGGTTGTTGGAAAACAACCGGGGGAAAGCTTTCCGCTTCGTGCCGACGGGGGAGTCCGTCGCCGCGCAGCAGCGCCTGGTGTCACAAGTCGGGCTCGTTACCGCGGCCTTCTATCCAGAAGTACCGGAAACCGAGCGCCGCATCTGGGCGCCGCCGAAGCCGACGGACGGAAGCGACGGCGAACGCAAGCGCGGACTGGGCACCGGCGAAGGCAAGGCGATCGAAGCGAAGTCCAATACCGCCTCATTCGCACACGCGCTGCGGCCCGCCGTGATCCTGACGTTACGCTACCAAGACGCAGCCGCCGTGGAACGATACGATAAAGTCAAACCTTGATCGCAACGGAAGCAGTGCACACATTTGTATTGCTTCCGCTCTGCGCCTGGCTGGCATAGCCGTTGAACCACCATCCCCCAATATGCCGTTTCTGGATCAATTCGTATCTGTTGCCGTGTTGGGACACGTGGTTGACTCATAGCAGACAGACGGGCGTCGCCTAGATTACGTCGGTGAGCTGAGTGATCAATGTCTGGCTGTCGGATAAGTCGAAGAGAATCATCCGCGATTGCGGCACCGCCAGCAACGCCCAGATGGCGCTATCGAAAGCCAGACAATCCCCAACAGGTCGTACACGCGGATGGCAGAATTCAGTTAATACCGCTGTCTATTTGACGATAGTTATTGATGTCATTCCGCATCGATCAGATGGAGACTCGCGATGGTGAAATATTCGTTATTGTTTCTTCTCCTGATATTCGGCACCACGCTGGCGCGCACCGCCGATGCTCCTAACCCTGAGATGGTGCCGCAGATCGGCCATAGCGCCGACTACTGGTACATGGCCTACAGCCCGGACGGCACACGGCTGGCGACCTTTGCGCGCGATGGCCAGGTGCTGGTCTGGAACCAGCTCACCGGCCTAATCGAATTGCGCCTGGAAGTGGCGCG
>JAKIYB010000429.1:3842-4142 GCA_022708765.1 Armatimonadota bacterium
CCCTTCCCGCCATCAACGCGGATAACCGCTGGCTCCTGCTGGAACACGACGGCCATGATGCTAGAAGCGCCGAACTCTGGTCACTGCAAACCGGGCAGAAGATCTGCACGCTGGAGGCGTTCCTCTACGCCTATCGTTTCAGCTTCCATCACGGCGGAAACCATCTCTGGGCCTGGTGCTCCACTCGGGAGGACATCCCTTCGTATACCATTCGCTATCATTACTACCAGGGAGAGGATACGCGGACGGCAGCCTCGACGCTCAAGCTCATCGCGCTGGATACCCGAAAGGTGGTGCGCG
>JAKIYB010000042.1 GCA_022708765.1 Armatimonadota bacterium
CCGCCCGGCGACCCTCGAGCCTTCGCCGATGCGCTGGAACTCCTCCTTGCCAGCCCCGCCCTCCGCGCCGAAATGGGTCGCCAGGCCCGCGTCCGCGCTGAGGAGCGCTACGGCATCGGCACGGTGGTGGACGCGCTGGAAGCCGCGCTCCCGACAACAACGCGGTCACGGGTTGGGCGGTGAGGCTGGCACCCGCTCAAGTTTCAGGAAAGACCGAGCAGAGCGCAGACCAACGTTACGATCTTCCACGCCTGCCAACCAGCGTTGATTTTTCCCCCACACCCGGCGGTCAGTTGCCAGGCGAAGTTCGGGTCTCGATGCGCCGACTATTCCTCAACCGGCTTTCTCCCCAGCGTTGAGTCCGACGGAGCGTGTCCGAGAGTTGATTCGCGCCGAGATCGAAGGCCGTATCTGTGCCACGCGCGGAAAAGATGCTGGCAGTGAAGCCCGTGCCGCGAAACCGCAGCGCGGGCAGAAATGAATATTAATGTTATTTTATGGTTATATAGTTGTAGCGCCATAAAGTTTGTGATAGAATTCACGGGACGATGGTGAAAGGACGGTGAATGATGCGGCTAATTATCCTTGGCGGCGTGGCAGCAGGCACGAAAGCAGCAGCAAGAGCGCGACGAGAGTACCCTGACGCGGAGGTAATGATCCTCACCCAGGATGACTATGTCGCCTACGCCGGCTGCGGCTTGCCGTATTACGTGGGTGGCATCATCAGCGAGGCGCAGGAACTCATCGTGCGCACCCCGGACGAGTTCAAGCATGAGAACGGCATTGACGTGCGGACACGCTGCCAGGCGACGGCGATTGATCCGTCGGCTCGAGAAGTGCGGGCGCGCGACCTGGACACCGGCATCGAGCAGACCTACGGTTACGACAAGCTCATCCTCGCCACCGGCGCGCTGCCGGTACTGCCGGCGATTGACGGCATTCACCTGAAGCGCGTGGCAACCGTGCGCGGATTGACCGACGCGAAAAAGATCCGCGTGCTGGTGGATTCCGGCAAGCTGCGCCATGCGGTGGTGGTGGGCGGCGGCTTCATCGGGCTAGAGATGGCGGAGAATCTGGCGCACCGCGGCCTGCAGGTGAGCGTGGTGGAAATGCGCGACGCTATCCTGCCCGGTTTTGACCCGGAGATCGCCGCGCTGGCGAAAAAGGCACTGGAAGAGCACGGCGTCGGCATCTATACGGGCGAGACGGTACAGCGCGTCCTCGGCAATGCGAGCGGCGAGGCGACGGGAGTGGTGACGACCGAACGCACGTTAGACGCCGACCTGGTGATCCTCTCCGCCGGCATCAAGCCGAACACCGCTATCGCGGCGGCGGCCGGCGTGGAAACGGATGCCCGCGGGATGATCCTGGTGGACGAGTACCTGCGCACGAATCTGCCGGATATCTTCGCGGTGGGCGACTGTGCGTCCGTGCGCCATCAGATGACCGATCTCGACGTTTACTCGCCAATGGGCTCGACTGCGAATAAGACGGGGCGGCTGGTGGTGGCCAACCTTATTGAGCCGCGCGAGACCTTCGCCGGCGTACTTGGGACAACCATCGTGCGGCTCTTCGATGTGAGCGCCGCGCGCACGGGATTGAGCGAGGAGGAAGCGCGTGCCGCCGGGCATGATGTCGAGACGGTGCTGGTGCCGACTCCCGACCGCGCGCACTACTATCCGGGTAATAAGCCGATCATCACCAAGCTCATCGCCGACCGCGCGACGCATCGCATTCTCGGCGCGCAAGTATTCGGCGAAGGCGTCGTGGACAAGCCGATTGACACGCTGGCGATGGGCATCGCGCTGGGGATGACCGCCGAGCAGCTTTCCGGCATGGACCTGGCCTATACGCCGCCGTTCGCCAGCGCCCTGAATTCCAGCATCGTGGCGGCAAATGTGCTGCTGAACAAGCTGGACGGCAAGCTGCGCGGGGTATCGCCATGCGCGCTGGAGCTGGATAATCCGAACCAGCAACTGCTTGACGTGCGCACCGAGCCGGAGTATCTCATCGCGGCAATTCCCAACTCCATCAACATCCCACTGCCCGAACTGCGCGAGCGCATTGATGAACTGGACCCGGAGAAGTCCACGGTGGTGGTCTGCAAGGTGGGGCGACGAGCCTACGGCGCCGCGCTGCTGCTGCGCCGGCTGGGCTTCCGCGATGTGAAGATACTCGATGGAGGGATGACGGCGTGGCCGTATGAGACGGTGTGAGAGGACGGGGGAAGATGACAACGACGACAATTACGAGAGGAGAGCACGATGGCCGAATACAGGATTAACGCCCGCGGACTGCAGTGTCCGGGGCCAATCATGCAACTCTTTACGCAAATGAAGAGCGCGGAACCGGGAGATCTGGTGATGATCGAGGTGACGGACGTGGGCTTCAAGAAAGATATCGAAGCCTGGTGCCGCAAAACAAAGAACACGCTCGTTTCGCTGATTGAGAACGACGGCGTCATCACGGCGCAGGTGCGGAAAGGATAACTACCGATGGCTGATGATAAAAAGACAATCATCGTATTCAGCGGTGACCTGGACAAAGCGATGGCGGCGATGATTATCGCGCGTGGCGCGGCGGCGATGGGCAACGAGGTGACGCTCTTTTTCACCTTCTGGGGGCTGAACCTGCTGCGCAAGCCGGAGTCGGTGCCGATACAAAAAGGTTTCCTCGAGGCGATGTTCGGCTGGATGATGCCGCGCGGCGCGCGCAAGGCCGCGCTGTCGAAGATGCATATGGGCGGCATGGGCACGGCGATGATGCAGCACGTGATGAAGACGAAGAACGTCCCCACCCTCGAGGAGATGATACGCGAAGCGCAGGAGTTCGGCGTGACCTTCATCGCCTGCACGATGTCCATGGACGTGATGGGCATCAAGCCGGAGGAGTTGATTGACGGCGTCGAGTTCGGCGGTGTCGCCACCTACCTGGGCAGCGCGGATGAGGCGAATGTGAACCTGTTCATCTAATGGTCTGCTGATATGCCACACACCGACGCCCCGCATGGCCTGTCATGCGGGGCGTCGCCTTTGGTTAAAAAAAGTAAAAAATAGTATTGACAATATGATTATATGGTTATATATTATACACGCGGGACGGCGGCAGCCCGGGAGGGCACGGTGAGCGGAGAAGGAGGCACGCGGATGGAGACAGCGCTACATTGGTCGGAAGAGGCGGTTGAACGCATCGCGCATCGGTTCAAGATGCTGGCCGAGCCGTCGCGCCTGCGGATCCTCTTCTCACTGCTGACGGGTGAGCGCTCCTGCGCGGAGCTGATCCATGAGACGGGCATCGCGCAAGCGGCGCTCTCCCGCCAGTTGGCCCTGCTCAGCGAGGGGGGCATGGTCGCCCGCCGGCGCGCGGGAGCGCAGGTGCTGTATCGCATCGTGGACCCGGCGTTGCCAAAAATTACCGAGATGACCGTGCGCAGCCTGCAGCATCGCGAGCAACAGCTCATGCGCGCACTGGCGGATGAGTCGTGAATTATCAGCAATCATTTCACGCATGGGAGGACCATCGCATGTCTCGAGCTCGTAAAAATGTTGTGTGGATTGGCATACCGAGCATTCTGCTCCTCGGTATCGGACTGTTTGTGCTGGCATCGCACCGCGGCGCCTCGCAGGACCACGCCGCGGCGCAGCCCGCATTGGTGGCGGCGGAAGTCATCGCGGTGACCCGCCAGCCCTTCCCGGTGGTGGATGAAGTGCCCGGCACGGTGGCCGCGCGTCAACACGCGGAGATATCTCCGAAGGTGATGAGCCATATCGAGGCGATCTATGTGCGGGAAGGCGACCGGGTAACGAAGGGACAACTGCTGGCACGGCTGGAGGGCAAGGATATCGCGGTAAGCGTGCAGCAGGCCAGCGCCGGCGTGCAGAACGCTGAAGCGGCCTACGCCCAGGCGAAGACGGCCTACGCCATGCAGCGCACCCAGTCCGCTGTGGCGGTGGCGCAGGCGCAGGCGGCGCTGGAGCAGGCAAAAGCGCAGCTTGCCAAGGCTAAGCAGGGCCCGCGTCCCGAACAGGTGCGCCAGGCGGAGGAACAGGAAGCGCGCGCGAAGGCGGGCTACGAGCAAGCTCTCGCCTATCTGGATCTGGCAAAGGAAGGCGCGCGGACGCAGCAGAAGCAGCAGGCTGCGCAGGCGGTGATCGCCGCGCAGGGGCAGGTGGCGCAGGTGGAAGCGGGCTTAAGCGCCGCGAAGGCGAACCTGACCACCGTGCAGAACGATTACGCCCGCATCAAGGCACTCTATGAGCAGGACATCATGCCGAAGCAGAAGCTCGATCACGTCACCGCGCAACTGGAAGCAGCCAGGAGCGGGGTGCGACAGGCGGAAGCCGGCGTGAAAGCGGCGGAAGCCGGACTGCAGATGGCGAAGGCGCAGGCCAGCCTGGTAAATGAAGGCGCGCGCTCGCAGGAGATCACCGCCGCCGAGAAGCAAGTGGCGCAGGCGAAGGCCAGTTACGAGCAGGCGAAGCAGGAAGCGGCGATGGCCAAACAGGGCGGGCGCTGGGAAGACGTGAAGACGGCGGAAGAGGGCGTGCGGCAGGCCGAACAGGCCGTGCGCGCCGCGAAAGCCGCGCAGGCCCGCGATGAGGTGAGTGAGAAAGATATCGCCCGCGCCGCCGCCGGTATCGCCATGGCGAAGGCGGAGCGCGCCCGCGCCGGCACTATGCTGGGTTACACGAATATCTACGCGCCGTTCAGCGGGGTGGTCACCGCGCGACGTGCCGACCCCGGCACGATGGCGATGCCGCAAATGCCTATTCTGGTCATTGACGACGATGCGCACTATCAACTCGTCAGCAACGTGCCGGAGAGCATCGCGGCGCGGCTGGCGACGGGCACCGCCGCTCGCGTCGTCCTCCCCTCGCTTAACGCAACGGTGGACGCGCGCATCGTCGAGGTGGTGCCGTCGGCGAGTACCGCGGCGCGCACGCTGACGGTGAAAGCCAACCTGCCGCGCATCCCCGGCGTGCAGTCCGGCCTGTTCGGCCGCCTGCAGGTGACCACAGCGGAAGAGCTGCGGCTGATGGCGCCGCGCGCGGCAATACGGGAGCGGAACGGTCTGACCGGCTTGTATCGCGTGGATGCGGACGGCCAGGCGCGCTACACGCTGGTGACGCTGGGCAAGGCCGCCGGAGACCGGGTGCAGGTGTTGAGCGGCCTGGACGACGGGCAGCGCATCGTCGCGCACATCGTTGACGGGCTGGCGGATGGCGTGCGGGTGCATGAGGAAGGAGCCGGGCGATGAAGACGAACGGGCTCGGACTGGCCGGCGCGCTGGCCAAACGGTTCATCAACAACAAGATCACTCCGCTGATCATCGCTGCTGCGATTATTGCCGGCCTGATGGCGACGATGGCACTACCGCGCGAGGAAGAGCCGCAGATCGTTGTCCCGATGGTGGATATCATGGTCGGCTACCCCGGAGCCTCGGCCAAGGATGTGGAAACCCGCGTGGTGAAGCCGCTGGAGAAGCTGCTTTGGGAAGTGAAAGGCGTGGAGTATATCTACAGCACCTCTATGCCCGGTCAGGCGATGTTCATCGTACGCTTCCTGGTGAATCAGGATGAAGAAGACAGCCTGGTGAAGATCTACCATAAGCTGAACTCACATCCGGATGCACTACCGCAAGGCGCCACCCCGCCGCTGGTGAAGATGCGCTCGATCTACGACGTGCCGATCCTGGCGATGACGCTGTGGAGCGATCGCTATTCGCCGATGGAGTTGAAGCGCATCGCCAACCAGGTGCTGGCCGACCCGATCAAGCAGGTGCGCGATGTCTCGGAAGTAACGGTCATTGGCGGGCAGCAGCGGCAAATTCGCGTTGACCTGGATCCAGTGAAGGTGGCGGGCTACTCGCTTTCCCCCGGCGCTATCGTCCAGCAGTTACAGGGGGCGAACGCGCAGCTTGACGCGGGCACGTTGGCGACGGATAACACCGCCATTGCGGTGAAAACGGGTGCTTTCCTCACCAGCTCGGACGATGTACAGCGGCTGGTGGTGGGCAATTTTAGCGGGCATCCGGTCTACCTGCGCGATATCGCGGCCGTAACGGACGGCGCGGAAGACCCGGCGCAGTATGTCGCCTTCGGCGTAGGGCCGCACGGCGCGCACAACGGCATTGACACGCAGGCACACCGGCCGGGCAGCGAGTACAACGCCGTCACCATCTCGGTGGCGAAGCACAAGGGCGCCAACGCCATCAATGTCTCGCACAAGGTGCTGGCGAAGGTGGAAGAACTGGAACAGTCGCACCTGCCGGACGGCGTGCAGGTGACGGTGACGCGCAACTACGGCGACACCGCCACGGAGAAGTCAAACGAGCTACTGCTGCACATGCTGCTGGCCATTGTCTCGGTGGTTATCCTCATCGCCATCGCGCTGGGCATGCGCGAATCGCTGGTGGTGGGGCTGGCGGTGCCGGTAACGCTGGCGCTGACCATGCTCGTCTTCTACCTGTTCCAGTATACGCTCAACCGGGTGACGCTCTTCGCGCTGGTCTTCTCCATCGGCATCCTGGTGGATGACGCCATCGTCATCGTGGAGAACATCGCGCGGCACTACCGGTTGCCGGAAAATCGCGGCAAGTCGCCGTTGGAGGTAGCCATCAAAGCTGTGGATGAAGTCGGCAACCCGACCATTCTCGCCACCTTCGCGGTTATCGCCTCTATCATGCCCATGGCCTTCGTGCGCGGGCTGATGGGGCCATATATGGCGCCGCCGCGATGATCTTCTCGATGTTCATCGCCTTCATGGTGTCACCGTGGGCGGCTTACAAGCTGCTCCACCGCGACCTGGAGAAGGAGCATGCGGGCGGGCATGAAGAAGACGGCCGCGGACCGATGCGCCGGGCGTATGAGCGCATGGCGCGGCCGCTGCTGGAGAACCCTGGCAAGCGCTGGCTCTTCCTGGGCGCCATGGTGGCGCTGCTCGGACTGGTGATGCTGCTCTTCCCGACGAAGGCGGTGATCATGAAGATCCTCCCCTTCGACAACAAGAGCGAGTTCCAGGTGATGATTAATGCGCCCGAAGGCGTCACCCTGGAGCAGACGCATCAGGTGGCCGGGGAAATGGCGAAGTATCTCGCCACTATCCCGGAGGTGACGGACTACCAGATTTACACCGGCACGTCGGCGCCGTTCAACTTCAACGGCCTGGTCCGCCACTACTATCTGCGCCAGGGGCCGAACGTGGCGGATATCCAGGTGAACCTGGGCGAGAAGAGCACGCGCAAGCGACAGAGCCATGACATCGCCAAAGCGGTGCGCCCAACGCTGCAGCAGATCGCTGATCGCTACGGCGTGGTGGTGCAGGTGGCGGAAGTGCCGCCCGGCCCGCCGGTGCTGGCGAGTATCGTGGCGGAAATCTACGGCCCGGATTACGAGCGGCAGATCGCCATCGCGCGGCAACTGCAGCGCGAGGTGATGCCAAAGACGCCGGGCGTGGTGGATATTGACTCCTACATCGAGGATCGAATGCCGGAGTACCGCTTCGAGGTTGACAAGGAGAAGGCGGCACTGAGCGGTATTGACACCCCGCAGATTACGCAGACGCTGGCGATGGCGATACATGGGTATCCCGCCGGGTTGGCGCATCTCTCCAGCGAACAAAATCCGGTACCCATCACGCTGCGCATCCCCCTCGCCCAGCGTTCCAGTCTGGAGGGGCTGCGCGGCATCAATCTGCAGGCGCCGGACGGTCGGTTGGTGCCGCTCTCCGAGGTGGTGACGGTGCAGCGCGTCAAACGCGAGCGCAACATCTATCACAAGAATCTGCAGCCGGTGGTCTACGTGACCGCGGAAGCGGCGGGGCGCGAGGAAAGCCCGGTCTACATGATCCTGCAGATGAAGAAGGCGATTGAGCGGATACGGCTGCTGGAAGGATACGGCCTGACGCAATACTGGATCGACCAGCCCTTCTCCACCGAGCAGTACAGCATGAAGTGGGATGGCGAGTGGCAGATCACCTACGAGGTGTTCCGCGATCTGGGCGTCGCCTTCGCGGTGGTGCTCCTGCTCATCTACGCGCTGGTGACGGGGTGGTTCCAATCCTTCCGCACGCCGTTGGCGATCATGGCGGTCATTCCACTCTCGCTCATCGGCATCGCGGCGGCACACTGGGCTTTCGGCGCCTACTTCACCGCCACCTCGATGATCGGCTTCATCGCCGGCGCTGGAATCGTGGTGCGCAACTCCATCATCCTCATTGACTACGTCGAGCTGAGGTTGAAGGAGGGGATGCCGCTCATAGATGCCTGTATTGACGCGGGGGCGACGCGCTTCCGGCCTATCCTGCTCACCGCGCTGGCGGTGGCGGTAGCGGCGGTGGTCATCCTCTTCGACCCGATCTTCCAGGGGATGGCGGTGGCGCTGATGTTCGGCGAGATCGCCGCGGTGATCTTCACCCCGCTGGCGGTACCGGTGATCTACTACATGCTAAAACGGAAGCAAATTGAGAAAGAGCAGGCGATGGCCATGGCGCCAGCGCCGGAAGCGGTCGAGGTCTGAAGGAGGACGAACCGATGAGACTGTTCATCACAATGCTGATTGCGTTCACGATCGTGGCGGCCGGCGCGCGGGCGCAGGAACTGGCGCCGAAGGTCTACGACCTGCAGGCGGTGCTGGAACAGACCGCCGCCGCCAACCCGACGATCAAAGCGGCCGCGGCGGATGTAGCTATCGCCCGCACACAGGTGAATGAAGCCGCCGCGCACGGGAAGCCGCGGGTGCAGGGGCAACTCGGGTATCTGCAGCTCGATAAAGATCCCACCTTCTCCGTGGTGGGCATGGGCACGATGACCTTCGGCGAGACGTCGAACACCATCGCCAACGTCTCCATGGAGTGGCCCATCTACACTGGCGGGATGATTACCGCGATGAAACGGGCGGCGCGGCTGGGCGTGGACGCCTCGCTGCAGGGTTACGAACGCGCGAAGCAGGAGACCCTTGCCGAAGCGGCGGTGGCTTATTACCAGGCGCTCAGCGCGCGCCATATGGTGACGGTAATGCGGGAGCAGGTGACAACACTGCAGGAAGCCGTGCGCATTGCCACCGCGCTGCACCAGCAGGGGATGGTAGCAAAGCTTGACGTGCTGCGTCCGCAGGCAGACCTGTCAGCCGCGCAAGCTACCCTCGCCCAGGCGGAGAACGGCGCGCAGGTGGCGCTGACAAACCTGAAGCGGCTGATGAACCTGCCTCGCGAGACGCCGCTGGCACTAGCGGAGTCGGAGGTGCCGCTGGAGCGTCCCGCCGACATGGATGCGGCGGTAACGGCGGCGCTAGCGCAGCGTCCTGAAGTGGCGCAGTTAGCGAAAGCGCGGCAGGCCACGGAGGCTCAGCGCGCGGCGGCGAAGGCGGAGATGCGCCCGCGCGTCGGCCTTCAGGTGCAGTATGATTTCGACCGACCGTCTACCTATCCGAATATCGGGGACTGGTCGGCGGGTATTATGCTGCAGCAGGCGTTCTCCGACGGCGGTGCTTCTCGCGCCCGCGCCAACCGTGCCGATGCGCAGTTGGCGCAACTGCAAGCACAAGAAGAGGCGCTGCGCCAGGGCATCACCACGCAGGTGACGAATGCGCTGCTGACGCTGCGGACGGCGGATCGGCGCGTTGAAGCGACGACCGTCGCGCTGAACGCCGCGCAGGAAGCCTACCGCTTCGCCGAGATGAGTTACAAGAACCAGGTGGTGCCGATTATTGACGTGCTGGCAGCGCAGACCGCGCTGACGAATGCTCGCACGCAGTCGGCGCTGGCGCGTTTTGAACGCCTGGCCGCCGCCGTGCAACTGCAACTGGCGCTGGGTCAGACCCCCGGCGTCCGCCCGAATGGAGGTGTCGAATGACTGTGGAGCGCACGCTCCGGCTCATCGCCGGACTCTTTATCCTGGCCAGCGTGGGATTGGGCTACTACGTTAGCCCCTACTGGTATCTGTTCACGGCCTTCGTCGGCCTGAACCTGCTCCAATCCGCGTTCACGAACTGGTGCCCGATGATCACCATCCTGCGTAAAGCGGGGCTGAAATAACCAAAACCTTTGTGCCTTCCTCTCCCAGAATTGGGCGAGGGAGGCAGGGGGAGGGTCGAACGAGGAGCTAAATGCCTGAGCCTGAAATACGAAAGGAGCCACCGATGCCACTATACGAATATGCCTGCCCGAACTGCAACGCGGTCTTTGAGGAGTTGGTATCCGCGGCGAAGGCGGATGATGGTCCGGCCTGCCCGACCTGCGGTGAGACGAAGACGACGCGCAAAATCTCAACCTTCGCCGGACGAATGGGTACGTCAAAGCGAGCGGAGGCACCGAGCTGTCCGACCGGGACATGTTGCTTCGGCGGAGCATGCGGGAACTGAAGAGAATGAACGATGAACCGGGGGGTGATTTCACCCACCACGGCGCTTGGCAAACCTCCGGAGACGCGGTATAGTGAAGGCGAGGTTATGCCGATGACCACGCATTTCACCCTCCCGTTCCTCCGTCTACTGCCTGTCACTCTGTTGCTCTGCTTGCTGTATGCCGCAATCGCCTCTCGCGCTATGACCGCCGTGGAGATGCAACCCGTCGTGAAGGTAGATGGCGGCTTTGTGCAGATCATCTCCCCATCTCCCGAGGCGATGCGCTACACGAACGGGCGCAATCCCGGTACCGTGCTGCTGTATCATCCCGATACCCCCGGCCAGCGCCTCACCGTCACGCTGCCGGTGCCTGCATCCGGCTACTACAAGGTTACCGGCACCCACGTTTTCGGCGCCTGGAAGCAGGGGCGTTACGCCCTCGTCTATCTGGACGCCGAAGGTATCCGCATGCCGGGGAAGCAGCATGGGTGGTACGGACCTGACGGCCCACCCGCGCACTGGCCGAAGTCGCGCACGCACCTCGTGGACGTGAGTTGGGGCGTCATCTACCTCCACGCTCCTGCTGCCCGCCTCAGCTTCGTCGCGAATGACGAAGGCGCGATGGGCATTGCGGATCTAACACTGACGCCGGTAGCCGCGAACACACTCACCGAGGCGGAGCGCGCCCGCCGCGCGCCCGCACCGCTACCGGTCGAGGCATCCAATATCGCTGCTCCGGCGCCGCTGGCGGTGCGCGATCTGGGGCCGATCAGTTGGACACTCCCGGTAGCGCCGCGCGCCATCACCGTGGACGGCAAGCTCGCCGAATGGGATCTGCGGACGCCGGCGGTAACCGCCAGCGTCCGCACCATAGACAAGCTAGGTTGGGCCACCCCCGCCCCGCAGGGCGATGCCGACCTGAGCGCCATCGCCCACTTCGCCTGGGACGCCGACCGGCTCTACCTGGCCGCGCGCGTCACCGATGACGAACTGGCGGAGACCGCCGGGCAAAAGGAGTGGGCTTCCCCCTGGGGCCATGACAGCGTGGTGCTGCGCATCTTGCCGCCGGCCTGGCTGCGCGGCGGTCCGCGCGCTGTGGGGCAGGTGGCGGACGACATGCATCTCGGCTTCAGCTTCTATTCGCCCAATACGGCGCCGCGCCCACTGCCCGCCGGTATCACCTATGCCGCTACACGCACGAAAGACGGCTACGATATCGAAGCCGCCATGCCCTTCAGCACGCTGGGTTTCCGCGCAGACGCCGGCGACCGCATTCCCGCCATGCTCATCTTATCCGACATTGACCCCGGCAAAGCGCCCGCACTGCGTTTCGATCAATACGGCCTGCCTACCCGCGGCTTCGGCGACCGCCAGGTGGCGCAGTTGCGGTTAATCAGTGCCGATGGCTGGGGCGCCGACTGGTCCTTCGATGCCGAAGAACTGACCCCCGGCACGCCGGTTCAGCTACTCGGTTACCTCGACATCTTCGACCGCCCACGGCAACTGACCGGCGTGGAGCTGACCGGACCAAACGGCGTCGTCTTGCGCCAGGCGCTGCCCGTCGCGGTGATGCTCTCACCCGGCCATCGTTACCTCATGACCGGTGGCATTACGCTGCCGGCAGACGCTCCCGCGGGGCGCTATACCCCGCGAACGATACTCACGAAATAGGGGATTGCCATGCGTATTGCGCTGCTCTGTTGTCTGTCGCTGCTGCTCGCCTCCATCACCAAGTCGGCGGAGACGTTGCCCGAGCCGCAATTCATCGGGCCGACGAACCGTTTCATGGAGGACGCCACCCGCTACATGGCCGATCCGCCCGCCGACAAGGCGCTCGTGCCGCAGGTGAAGGTGACGCGCCAGTCCTACCGCGATTTCATCACCGATGCCAGCCAGTATGGTCCGGTCGCCATCAAAGACGGACCGGATCGCGGCGTCTATGGCGTGCGCCACGCCTTCCCCGCGCTGGTGCACTATGACGCCACCGCGGACAAAGTTCTCGGCGAGGGCATCAAGAAGACGTTGCGCTACGCCGAGAAAGCGGTGCGCGCCTGGGTCGCGAAGAACGGCGAGAAGGGCCATGAGTACTACATGTTCGAGCCCACGCTACTCTGCATGTATCGCGCGGTCTTCATGCGGCACAACAACTGGAGCGCGGAGGACGAAGCCTGGTTCAAGGTCTATTTCCTCTGGCTCAACCGCACCGTCCACGTCTGGGGCGGGGTGGAAGACTACTGGCGCGGCCCCATGCATCGCGCCACCGGTGAGGGCATCATGAAGCTGCTGGCGGCGACGATGTATCCCGACGCCCCGGAAGCCGCGGAATGGAAGCGCTATGGCGAGATACAGTGGAATGACTGGTGGGCCTTCCGCGACAATCCCATCAACGACATCAACTACTACCATGGGCAGATCTTCCCCATGGCGTTGGGCGCGCACCTGCTCAAGCGGCCGGAAGTCTTCACCGATCCCGGCATGCGCAAGTTCTGGGATCGCCTCATTGACATGACCACCCCTGACGGCGCGGTCGTACCGTTCGGACCTTCCTGGGGATGGAATTCTCACGCCGGCGAACGGCTGATGGCGCTGGAGATCGCCGCCGCCTATACCCGCGACGGCCGCTACCGCTTCGTCGCCCACCGCATCTTCAACCAACTGCTCTATCAGGCGGATACCCTGAAAGGCAACCACATGCTGGACCACTTTAGCCAACTTGGCGTTGCCGTGGCTTACTTCATCGCCGATGACACAATCGTACCCGTCACGCCCTCCCCCGGCAGCGCGCTCCTCACCCACAAGGAGACGCTGCGCGTGAAGGGCAAGGCTGGCGGCGCGAAGTACCTGCCCAACCTTGACCCCGACCCGCTGAAAGCCAACATTGACTGCGCGCTCCTCTGCACGCAGACGGAGCTGCCCTTCAAACTGTGCCTGCGCAGCGGTTGGAATCCCGGCGATATGTATATGCTGGTGGACCTTTTCCCGCGCCACGAGCCGATGAACGTCACCGGCATCCTCGGCTTCACCCGTTACAACGCGCCCTTCACCTGCTCGGTGAACAGCAAGGGGCTCACCGACTGGCTCAATATGCTCAAGGTCGAAGACCTTTCCGGCACCGCCAGTGTCATCACCAATCCCAACCCGGACACCGTGGACGCCTACTACATGGACGTGACGGTGCCCGCCTTCGCCGATTTGAAAGCGGCGACTTACGCGGCGGTGGACGTGCGCGACTACAACGGCTTCCCAATGACGCTGCGCCGCGAGTTCTTCTTCATCAAAAACCGCTTTGTAGTCGTGCGCGACACCGCCACCTTCCGCGAGGCGTTCCTCGCCCGCCTCGGGCCCACCTGGGCCACGCAGAACGTCGGCATGCAGGTCGGGCCGCACTGGGCGAACACCTACCTCTCCGCGCAGGTGAGCTTCAACCAGAAGATGAAGCAGCCGCCGATGGATCTGCTGGTCTATCACGCGCCGAAGAGCGACCGCAGGCTGCAGATTCTCGATGAAACGGCGGACGTACGCCGTCTCGACATGCCGCTTAGCCTGCGCTATGTCTGGCAGGGCGTGGTGCAACCGGGGCAGCCGTATGCCTTCACGCACCTGATGATGCCGGATATCCCGCGCCGCAAGTCCTTCTTCAACACCATGCCCGGCGGCGTCAGCTTGCAGGAGGTGGCAGGTCAGTATATCGCCGCCGGCGTGACCGCCCTGCTGGACACCCCCGAACGCTCCGTCTGGCGCGTCCGCTCCGCGGGCAACCGCGAGGAGTGGGTGGTGCTGAACGCGACCGGCGCGGCAGTGGACACCGACAGCCTGCGGACCGACGCCCGCCAGGCCTATGTGGATACGGTGAACGGTAAAGTTACCCGCGTTGTCGCCCTCGGCGCCAGCTACCTCACCCTCACCGGCCTGGACATCGTCCGCCAGGCCGAACGGGGCGATATCGAACGATAATCTCACGTTTCATTCACCCCCCTCACCCCAGCCCCTGGGGTGAGGGGGGCGCGTAGAAAGGTAAACCCATGTCAAAAATCACCCTTGATCTCACACGGAACATCGGCGCCATCCGCCCGCTGCATGGCGTGAACAACGCGCCACTCGGCTACGGTTCGCTGGTGGATGTCTCCCACCGTTTCGTCGAGCTGGGCGTGCCCTGCTGCCGGCTGCATGATCCGAACTGGCCGCACCCCCGCGAGGTGGATATCCCGCAGATCTTTCCCAACTTCGACGCCGACCCGGCTAACCCGGCCAGCTACAACTTCGGTCCCACCGATTACTACTTGAAGACCATTCTCGATACGGGCGCGTCCATCGTCTACCGGCTGGGCACCAGCATCGAGCATACCCCGCGCAAGTACCATACCTTCCCGCCGAAGGATTTCGCCAAATGGGCAGAGGTTTGCGTCCACGTCATCCGCCACTACAACGAGGGCTGGGCGGATGGTTTCCACTACAATATCCGCCACTGGGAAATCTGGAACGAGCCGGACGTGCGCCCGCAGATGTGGGATGATACCTTCGACCGCTATCTCGACCTCTATCGCGTCGCCGCCACCCTCATTAAAAAGCAGGTGCCCGACGTGAAGATCGGCGGCTATGCGGCGGCCGGCGTCGGCAATAACCTCAATCGCCAGTTCCTCGACATGTGCCGCATCGAGCGCCTGCCGCTCGATCTCTTCACCTGGCACCGATACGCCGCGCACCCCGATCAGATGGCCGCGTCGGCGAGTACGGTGAGCGCGCTGCTGGATGAGTATGGCTTCGGCGATATCGAGAGCCACTGCAACGAGTGGAACCTTTTCAGCTTTGGCTGGAACCACCTCTTCAAGCCCGGCAACGAGTTTTATCGCAAGGAAGCGTTTGAGCGGCAGAAGAACGAGGAAGGCGCCAGCTTCGCAGCGGCCACTCTCATCGTCCTGCAGGATCAGCGGCTCGATATGGCCAACTACTACGACGGCCAGCCGCAGGCCCTCTTCTGCGGATTATTCGACTATTACGGCGCGCCCACGAAAACCTTCTACGCCTTCAAGGCCTTCCGCGCGCTGCTCGATTACCCGGAGCGCGTGCCCGTAACGGAGATGGAACACGCCACCGGCCTGTAT
>JAKIYB010000430.1 GCA_022708765.1 Armatimonadota bacterium
CAGCTCATCCCGGACGCCGGCCACCTCTCCCTGCTGGAGCAGCCGCATCGGGTGAACGCCATTATCCGCGAGTTTCTGGGTACGTTGGCGTAAACCCGGGCGTGCGAGCGTCCCGGCCGTCACGCTGAACCTTTCCCCCAGACCCCTCCCCTACGCGGGCAGGGGAGATTGATCGGGAAATATGACGGCATGGCGCGGGGCTGTTCCGCCGCATGGAGCCGCTTATTTGAACGGCATTGGGAGTCTCACCCGCCCGAATCGCGGTTCCGGCAGGGGAATAACCTTATCGCGCGGAATGCATAGCTATCACACAATCATCGAGGAGCGTATGCGCACAATTACCGTCGCCCATAGTCCCGATTCCGATGACGCCTTCATGTTTTACGCGCTGGCGAAGGAGAAAATTGACACCGGCGCACTGCGCTATACACACGAACTGCGCGATATTCAGACGTTGAACGAGTGGGCGTTCGAGAGCCGTTTCGACGTGACGGCGTTCTCCTTCCACGCCTACGCCTACCTGGCCGACCGCTATCAACTGCTGCCGTGCGGGGCGAGTTTCGGCGAGGATTACGGGCCGAAGATCATCGCCCGGCGGGCGCTGACGCGCGAGGAGTTGGCGGGCATCACCGTGGCCATCCCCGGCGTGCTCACCACCGCCGCCCTCGCGCTGCAACTATACCTGCCCGGCGTGACGACGACGGTGCTGCCGTTCGACCGGATTCTCGACGCGGTGGCCGCCGGCGAGGCGGAGGCGGGGGTGATTATTCACGAGGGACAGCTCACCTATGCCGACCACGGCCTGACGCAGCACGTGGACCTGGGGGTATGGTGGAAGGCGGAGACGGGCCTGCCGCTGCCGCTGGGCGGCAACGGCATCCGCCGCGACCTGCCGGAAGACGTGAAGCGCCAGGTGGCCGGCGACCTGCGCCGCGCCATTGATTACTCGCTGGCGCACCGCCGGGACGCCCTCGACTACGCCCTGCAATTCGCCCGCGATCTCGACCCCGGCAAGGCGGACACCTTCGTCGGCATGTACGTGAACGAGGTGACGCAGGACTATGGCGACCGCGGCCGCGCCGCCGTGCGCCTGCTGCTCGCGCGAGCATTTGAGGCCGGCATTATTCCGACGAAGGTGGAGCCGGAGTTTATTGCGTGGTGAGGGGATACTCGCGCAAAGGCGCAAATGAGAGGGGAAATACCGGCAAGGAGGAGTCATGTGCATCTTTATCCTCGTCACGTTGCCCGCCGGCGCCGATATCGCCATGCTCGAACCGATCTTTCATTCCCACCAGGGATATCTGGGGCCAGCGACAAACGCACATCTACAAAGGCAACTTCCGGCGAATGAACGGCTTTTCCATACCACTACCGGCCACTGTGATTGTGATTCCGGCTTGCGCGATACTCGGCCACATAGGGCCATTTCGGAAGAGATGCAGAAAAAACGTAACCAATTTCGTCGCAAGGGATGGAGCAAGAGCAAGATAGCCCGCGCATTGGCAGAGAGTGAACGCGCGATGATTCGCGCGAACGAAACTCACCGCGAGACAAATATCCATGATATTGAACGATGGTACGGGTTGCTGACTGATGCGTTAAATTCAGCCGCGACTTCGCATATTGGCATTCTGCTGCACATGTATGAAACCAGTACCGATGTGGAAGAATTTACCATTCTGCGGACGGAAACGCTCCAACTCTCACACATCCCGGCAGATCAACTGGGGCCGTTCACGGAAGATGTGCTGTATATCATCACCCCTTGACCCCTGGCATTGATGGTCGAGATTGAAACACTCGCGCCTCTGCGTTGTTACGTGAAATTATTCGAGTACGATCACGAGCACGATTTACAGGCCCACTCCCGCCAGTTTTTCTTTGCAGTAGCCCCAGATGGCGTGCACGTCGGCGCCGATGTTAATGAAGCGGTAGCCGAGGGCGCGCAATTCCTCCGCGGTTTCCGGGGAGCCGGTGGTGCCGGCCCATTTGCCGTGCGCCAGCGCGCACTCCGCCACGCGGCGGCGGGCGTCCAGCAGGCGCGGATTGGCGAAATTGCCGGGATCGCCGATGCCGTGGGAAAAATCGCCGGGGCCGAAGAAGATGATATCCACCCCGTCCAGCGCGCAGATGGCGTCCAGCTCATCCAGCGGTTCGGGGTCTTCAATTTGAATGCAGATGAAGCGCTGCCGGTTCGCCTCCAGCAGATATTGCTTGAACTCCACGCCGCAGTAAGCGCCGTCGGCGTTGCCGCCGTCCACCGCGCGGCGGCCGATGGGCTGGAAGCGCGTCGCCCGCACCACCGCTCGCGCATCCGCCAGGCTCATGATATGCGGCACCATCAGGCCGGCGGCGTCCAGCTCCAGCGGGCGGCTGTAAGCGCTGTACGGTCCACGCGGCACGCGCACCATCACGTCGGCGTCATGCGCTTTCGCCGCGTAAATCTGCGTCTCCAGCGCCGACCAGTCGCCGGTGGTGTGCTCCTGATCAAGCCAGATGCACGGAAAGCCGCTCATGGCGACGATCTCGGCGATGCGCGGGTCGTTCGTATTCAGCTTGAAGGTGTAGACGGTCTCACCGGCGCGCAGCATCTGCAGCACGCGGCTGTGGCGCATATGCATGGGGCAGCTCTCCTTCTCGCTGTAGGATACCCCGGCGCGCGCGCGCTGTCCAGTGGAATGGCCGACGGCATTTGCCGTCCTTGTCCCGCAAAACAGGTGCAACTTTTCCGAACCGGCAGGCGTTATGGTATAATGTGTCGAACTATCGCTCCTACTGCCCGGCGGGCGGCCGGGCACTTCAGGAAAGGGGATTCTTCCGATGGCTCGTCTCGTTCGCCGGTTGTCGCCTGTGCTACGGATTGTCGTGTTTGCGCTGGTGGCGCTGCTCCTCTTCAGCCTCAACACCCCGGTGAGTGCCGATGGCGAAATCGGCAACCTCATCTGGAAGGCTGCCACCGCCAGTAACAGTCCCAGCGGCAACGATTATCCGGTTATCGCCTTCTCCGCCGACGGTACGAAGCTGGCGATGCCCATGGGCTTCAACCAGGTGGGGATTTTCAACGCGGCAACGGGCGAGCTGCAGATGAAGCTGTCCGGGCACACCGACATCGTGCGCCAGGTGGCGTTTTCCAGCGACGGCAAGTGGCTGGTTACCGGCGGCGAAGACACGACGGTGCGCATCTGGAGAGCGGATGCCAACTTCGCGCATCACAAAACGCTGACAACGCATACCGATAAAGTCACCGGCCTCTCCTTCTCGTCGGACAGCGCCAAAATGCTTTCCAGCGGCAAAGACGGCAAGATGCTGATCTGGGACACCACGGCCTGGACCTCCACGGCATTAGCGGATACCTCGCCCACCGCGCGCGACGGTTCCGTCATCTCCCCGAACGGTTCCTGGGCAGCCGCGCGCTACAGCCGGACCGTCAAAGTCTGGTCGGTTGCCGCCAATATCGTGGTGAAGACTTACGATGTCGGCTCCGGCGGCGTTAGCGCCTTCGCGCTGGCGTGGAAGCCCGACAGCACCACGCTGGCCGTTGCCGTGTATCGCGCCGTCAATCTCTACACCGTGCAAGGTTCCGACAACCCCACCGCGGTGGCGGCGGACACGATCGGTTACTCGATGGCCTTCTCGCCGGACAACAAGTATCTGGCGGTGGGATCCGGCACGACCAGTGCCCGGCTGTACGACCCCGGCAACGGCTACGCGCAATATACGCGGAACATTGCCGGCGGCACGGGCCTTGCGTTCAGTCCGGACAGCACGCGCATGACGGCGGCGAGCAGCGGCGTATTCCGCGTCTACGATCCAACGTCAGCGACATCACAGGTGATCGCCGGCCCGATTTACGGCGAGTCGTTCAAGGTGGCGGCCATCGCGCCCAGCGCGGACGGCCAGTCCGTCTTCGTGGCGGGCAGCGCCAACTACGTGGAAGAGCGAAAAGCCAGCGACGGCACCTCGCTGCGCACCATGCTCATCGGCACCATTTCCCAGGTAAGATCACTGGCGCTCTCACCGGACGGCAACTGGCTGGCCGTAGGCGGCTCCAACGGTAAAGTCGTCGTGCTGAACGCGCAGACGGGTGCCGTCTCCAAAACGCTCGATGCCGCCTCCATGACCGTGGCGGCGCTGGACT
>JAKIYB010000431.1 GCA_022708765.1 Armatimonadota bacterium
CCTGCTCGATGCGGATGCGAAGATCGTCGGGGTTGTTCTGGCAGATATACGGCACGCGCGCGTCCGGCTTGCCAAAGCGCGTCATCCACGGGGCGATGATCGGCGTGCCCTCGAACAATTCCGCGTGCCCCGACGGCGAGATGGTATTCAGCGCCGCCACGAACACCGGCGTCGTCTGCTTGAAGCGCGCGATCACCTCGCGATCGGTGATGTAGCTCCACTCGATGCGCGTCGGCCGCAGTGTCTCAATGAGCGCCTGTGCGGCGGCTTCCGTGCCCGGCGCGTCACCCTCGCCGCGCACAAAGCGGATGGACAGGCAGATATCGGACGGCGTAATCATGGCGGTACCTCTGCAAGGTAGTTACGACGCGGAGAGGGCGCTCCCTTCCATCCATAGGCGCGCGAGTGGGAATATGGTAGCATAGATGCATCATCACAATGGATAGGAACCGCATATGAAACTGAAGGACGAATCGGGCGTCGTCATGCTGAAAGTCGCCCTCGACGGCCAGCGTGGCATCTGGCGGCGCATCGCCGTGAAACGCGATCAGACGCTGGACGACCTGGCTCGTGCCATCAACCGTGCCTTTGACCGGAATAACGACCATCTCTACGCCTTCTACGTCGGGCAAAAAACCGGCAAGCCCACCCGCAGCCAGGTCGTCAGCGCGTCCCGGCGCTACCCGCATCCCGAAGCCACTGATCCCTTCCTCGAACGCGAGGGCATCGAGCGCAATGCCGCGAACGCCACCCTCGCCTCCCTGCGCCTCGCCGACAACCAGGTGTTCTACTACCTCTTCGACTTCGGCGACGAATGGTGGCACATCATCACCGTCGAGCAGACGAAAGCGGAAGGAGAACCTGAGCAGCAGTACCCAGCGGTCATCGCCAGACGGGGAGAATCACCGGAGCAGTATCCAGAGTATGAAGAGGAGTGAGAAAGCGAAAGGGAGCAAGAGGTAGAAACCTTTCGATTACGATGACGCTTTATCCTTGACAGAACCCTTCCCCTCGGATAGCATGAGCCGGACTTTCTGACCGGAGGGGATATGTCGTCGCTGCCCTACGAACTCATCGCGCTAGACCTGGATTTGACCTTCCTGGATGACGCACACCAGATCAGCCCGCGGAATCGGGCGGCGGTGCTGCGCTGCGCGGAGATGGGGGCGAAAGTGGTGCTCTCATCGGGGCGCATGTACCGCTGTACGCTGCCGTATCTGCACCTGCTCGGTCTGGATGCCCCGCTTATCACCTATAACGGCGCCTTCATCAAGCAGGAGAGCACCGGCGAGGTGTGGTTGGACGAGCATCTGGACCTGGGAGTGGCGCGGGAAATCGTGGATTTTTGCGCCGCGCGCGACCTGAACCTGAACTACTACCTTGATGACAACCTGTACGTGGCGAAAATAAATCCGTGGGCCGAGTTGTACTCCGCCCGCACCACCGCGCCGCTGAACCCGGTGGGCGATCTGCGCACGCTGACCGACCGCGCGCCGACGAAGGTACTCATCGTCGCCGACCCCGGCTGCATCGCCGAGCTCTACGTCGAGATGAGCGCGACCTACGGCGACCGCGCCTACGTCACCATCTCCAACGTCGAATATCTGGAGTTCATGCCGAAGGGCGTGGACAAGGGCAAGGCGCTGCACGCCGTGGCCGACCACTGCGGCATCCCGCACGCGAAGACCATCGCGTTCGGTGACGCCGGCAACGACATCCCGCTCATCCGCGCCGCCGGCCTGGGCGTGGCAATGGAGAACGCGAAGCCGGAAGCGAAAGCCGTCGCCGGCCGCATCGCCCCGCCGTATGACGAAGACGGCGTAGCCGCCGTGTTGGAGGAGCTTTTCGGCTTCACCCCCGCGTCGGCGGGGTAAATACTGGGAGCGCGGACATCCTGTCCGCCCGTGAGTCCGCACGGTAACAAGGACGGTACGCCATGCGCATGGTCGTGGGCATTGCGACAATCGAACTGGAAGTGACGGATGCGCTGACATTGAAAGATAAGCGCCAGGTGCTGCGCAGCCTGCTGCAGCGCATCAAGAACAACTTTAACGTCTCCGCCGCCGAGGTGGGGCACCTGCAGGCGCACACGCTGACTACCATCGGGCTGGCCGCCGTGGCCAACGACAAGGCCTACGTGCACGGCATGCTGGAAAAGATCGTGGATATGATCGAACGCGAACCGCGCGTGCTGCTGCTGGGATATGAGACGGAGCTGGTGTAAATTGAGGATGGAAAGATGGCATCAACACGATTACAACGCGTAGGGCGTTTGATAAGAGAAGAATTGAGCCGCATTATCCGCGAGGAGATTGACGACCCGCGGCTGGGGCTGATCACCCTCACCGACGTGGAAGTGACGCCGGACCTGCGGATCGCGCACGTCCATGTGAGCGTCTACGGCGACGAGGCGCAGCAGAAGATATCCATGAGCATCCTCGACCGCGCCAGCCGCTTCCTGCGCGGCATGCTGGGGCGCGAGATTGACCTGCGCTACACGCCGGAACTGCACTTCCACCTGGATACCTCTATCGAGCGGGGCGCGCGAATTTTTGAGCTGCTGCATGAAATTGAGACCGAGGAGAAAGAGAAGCCCGATGAGCCGTCCTGACGCCCGCCGAGTCGCCGACACCCTGTTGCATTACCCCGCCTGCTTCATCGCCACCCACGTGAATCCCGAAGGCGATGCCATCGGCTCTATGCTGGCGCTGGCACTGGCGCTGGAGAGTCTCGGCAAAGAGGTGGTCTGCTACGACCGCCACGGCGTGCCGGAAAATTGCCGCTTCCTGCCCACCTGGGAGCGCGTGGTGACGGAACTGCCCGCCAGCGTACCGCCGCTGGTGGTTTACGTAGATGCCGACCGGCTGGAGCGCTGCGACCTGAGCGTGGACCATTTCCCCCACGCGGAGACCTTCGCGCGTATTGATCACCACACGAGCAGCGCCCCCGACCCTGGCCCGGCGCTGGTGGATACAAAAGCCGCCGCCGCCGGCGAGTTGATTTTCGAATTGCTGCCGCTGCTCGACGTCACGCTCACCACTGACATCGCTACCTGCCTGCAAACCGCGCTGATGGTTGATACCGGACGCTTCAGCTATACCAATACCACTCCAAAGACCCACCGCATCGCCGCCGACCTGCTGGCGGCCGGCGCCGACGTGCCTGCCATTGTAGACTGGATTTGGGGCAGCGTGAAGTTTGAAGCCACGCGCCTGCTCGGTGCCGCGCTGTCCACCCTGCAGCGCAGCGCCGACGACCGCATCGCCTGGGCGGTGCTGCGTAACGAGGACTTTTTAAGCGTCAACGCCACGCCGGAAGACACCGAGGGCATCATTGACGCCGTGCGCGCCGTGCGCGGCGTCGAAGTCGCCGCCCTCTTCTCCGAAAAGCGCGGCACCATCCGCGTCAGCCTGCGCTCCCGCGGCCACGTAGACGTCGCCGCCCTCGCCCGCCAGTTCGACGGCGGTGGCCACGTCAAAGCCGCCGGTCTCACTTTCGACGGTACCATGGAAAACGCCATCTGCGCGGTCATCGGGGCGATCGGAGCGGCACTGGAAGATCAACCATAACGCGCGGCAGGTTTTTCCCCACTTCCCTCGAATACACTCCATGAAGGAGGCACGTCATGGCTGAAGAACCGCTGCTCGTTGTCCGCCCGTCGGGGTGGTGCTTTTTCTGGCACTGGGTCTTTTGCTGGCTCATCGTGCCGTTATTTATCGCATTATGGAAGCGCGCCGACCTGGAACTACGCGTCTACGATGACCGCATCGTGCTGGAGCGCGGCGTGCTGTCCAAGACGATGACGGAACTCTATATTGAAGACATCCGCGCCGTCGAAATCCGCGAGTCCTTCTGGGGTCGCATGGTCGGCGTTGGCAGCATCAGCATTGCCAGCGCGGGTGACGCCAACTCCGTTCTCACCGCCAAAGGTATCCCCCACCCCCGCCTCATCCACGACCTCATCCAGGAACAGCGTCGCCGGGTCAAAGGCGCGGCAGTGCTGACGGATGAATAACACCGCACAGAAAGACGTCAACTCATGACTTCACGCGAACGCCTGCTTACCGCGATGCGGCGGGGCACGACTGACCGCATCCCGTATACCTTCGACGCTACCG
>JAKIYB010000432.1 GCA_022708765.1 Armatimonadota bacterium
GGCGATGCGGAGCGTCTCCTCCGCCAGTGCCAGCCGCTTTCGTGACACCGCATACTGTTCCCGCGCCGACTCCACCCGCGCATGCGCCATCCGCACTTCGGCGGCGATACCGGTACGCAGGCTCTCTCGCGTGGCGAGATATTGGTCGCGCAGCGCTTCCGCCTCGCGCAGCTTCGCCCGTGCTGCCCCACCGTCAAAGATGGGCAGCCCGGCCACCAGTGCCGCAGTCCAGCGCGTGAGCTGCAGCGGCGTCTCCGGTGAGGCAACTTGATACTCCCCGGCCAGGCTTACTGTCGGTTTGCGCTCACCCTTCGCCGCCTGGATGGCGCCTTCCGCGGCGGAAAGCTGCCACGCCACCGCCCGCAGTTCCGGCCGACGCGCATAGGCGCCGGCAATCAATGATTCCAGCGGCACAGGGTCACTCAACGTGGGAGTGTCGCCGTCCACGGCAATGTAGGCGCCCTCGGTCTCGCCCAGCGCGCGCAGCAGCGCGGCATGCGCAACGGCGATGCCTGACTCCGCCCGCACGGCATCGTGTCGCGCTTCCTCAACCTGCACCTCCGCGCGCAACACATCGTAGCGAGGCGCAGCGCGCGCCTCCAGCCGCGCTTGGGCCGTGCGCAGGTGCTCTTGGGTGGTGACTAGCGTTTGCCGCGCGGCATCGCGGTCCTGCTGCGCGGCAAGAAGCGCATAATAGGCTCGAGTTGCCTCAAAGCGCACTTGCTGGTTCACCCGTGCACGCGCGACGTCCGCTGCCTTCGACAGGCTCCCCGTCTGTCGCGCCATGCCTTCAAGCCGGCCGCCGGAATAGAGCACCTGCGAGGCCACCAGCGTGGTGATCCAATTCGTCTTTTCACCCAACGCCACCGTCATATTGAACAGTGGCACCGTCACCTCCGGCACCTCGCTGGTGATGGAATAGCGCGAATCGAGCCGTACCTGCGGCCGCCGAAACGCCTTGCTGCGTGCGGCCGCAGCTTCCGCGCTCGCCGCGCGCGCCGCCGCTTCATTCAGCGCCGGCTGATGCGCCAGCGCATGGTTCAGCGCCTCCTCCAGGGTGATGGCCTTCGGTGCGGCGTTCTGGCACCAGACAGGTGTGAGCAGCAGCAGCAAAAGCATGGAGAGGAGCAAGCGGATCATAACGTTGCCTCCGGAAGTGTGGAATGCCGCAGCAGAGCGTTGTAGAGGAGTTGGGCGAGTTCGTCAATGAGCTCCTCGCGAGAAATACCGGTGTGCTGGCCACCCAACACACCGTTCCAGAGGTGGAAATGGGCGATCATCATGCCGAGTAGCGAGCGAGAGACCACCGCCACCCGCACCGGACGAAAGCGCCCCTCAGCGATGCCGCGCGTGATGAATGCCTCCAGCAGGTTGAGGCCAGCGCGCGCAATATGCTGGTAAAACGCTTCCACTAATTCGGCGTTGAAGAACGCCTCGCTCATCACCGCGCGGAGCACGTCGCGCCACTCGTCCCACAGCTTGAAGCGGTTGAGGATGAGCGCGCGCAGCACTGTCAGGTCATCAGCGTCCGCCATCTGGTCGAGCAGTTCGTGCAACGGAGTGATGATGGCCGGCACGGAGAAGGCGAAGAGAATCTCCTGTTTGCTGGAGAAATACCTGTATATCGTGCCCTCAGAGATGCCTGCTTCCTGCGCGATCTCCTTCGTCGTCGTCCGCGCGTACCCCTGGCGCGCGAACAGCCGCATCGCCGCCGCCAGAATCTCCTCACGCCGCGCCAGTGCCGTCTTTCGCGTCCGTTTCCCCGACGTGTCCATACCGGCAGTCCTTTATAAGTGAGTACTTACTCATTATAACCTCAAAACTTCCCTTGTCAAGGGAATACTGAAAAACAGTTATTGGGAGATAGGCGTGGCGTTATCGTTTATGCGCTGCCATACAATACGACAGCATCGGCATCCACCACGGCAGTGTGAGAGGTTTTCCAGGTTCCATTGCATTTGACAATAATCTGGTCAGCGGTAAACACGTAATCGAGGTAAAGCAGGTTCCGTTGAATGTGTGCTTCGCCGTACCGGTACCACTCCCACCGCACACGCGATGCCGCGCCGATGATCAGGCTAGCGCCAACACTCGCAACCTCGTCAGGATCCCATACATGGAGTTGCTCATCTTCCGTAAAGAACAGCACAAGGTGGTCCTGTTCCACGTAGCAAGACGTGCAGATATGGATGTTATCCAGCGGTCGCCCGAACCAATCGCCCCAGATTTGCAGCGTTCCGGAACGCTGGCCGCGCGGTAAGGCATTGATCAGGGCGGCAATCTCATCGGGCCGGTTCATCAACGCCGCTCCAACACCATCGTCATCGCCTCTCCACCGGGATAGTCGAGTACCCAGACGCCGCCCACCTGCTTGATGGGCGCTTTCGGATCTTTCGTTTTCCAGACGCCGGGGAGCGTGAATGCGCGCTGGCCGGGGGCGCCATGGGCGGTGAGAACGGCGGTCGTGGTTTCGAGCAGCACTTCCATCGGGCCACCTTCCACGCTGATACCCTCCCCGGCCGCGCGCCCAGTGCCGAAGAAGGTCAGCGCGCGCAACGGTCCCCGGACATAACTGTAATGCTGATCGCCGATCGCATAGCGCTCATCACCGGCAGTGATCACCAGCAGTGCCCCTTCGCGGGTAACCGTCGCCGCGCGCGGCTTCCCCTTGCGCCAGGGCAGAATGAGCGTAGTGAACGCGCCCGTACCCTTGATGCGCAAGATATGCTGGCGCTCTTCATACGGCTTGCCATTGACGCGCTGAAAATCGCCCGCCGCGCCGCCGACCCAGTTATTCGCCCAGTTGCCGATATGCGCCTGCCGCGCCTCATCGCTGATGGTATACAGGTCGAAGTCAAGGGCGATAGCCGGATTCGCCGCCGTACCGAACTGAATGCCCGCGAAGCCCAGGCGGCTGACACCCGGTTGCAGCGTGAAGACCTGCCCGGCAGAGGGATATTCGTGCGTAATCTTGGTGTCATAGCCGTCACCCCAGGTGCGCAGCGGCGGCGTCATTGGTCCGGCGGGTGTCTGCACGGTGCCTTCGGCCATCAGGTTGAGGGTGAAGACCTTCGGCGACGCCGCGCTCTCGCCGGCGAAGGTATCGCGGATGAGCAGCGCGGGGTATGCCTCGTTCGGATGGAGAGAGAAGGTCTCGCGCGTCCAACTCGTTCCGCCGCTAATCATCTTCCCGCGCGCATAGGCGGCCGTGCGGAAGGCGACGAACGCCTCGCCGGTGGAACTACCCCAGGTGCCGCCGCCTCCCAGGCTCTTCACGTCCTGGTCCCATGGCTGACCAAGCTGGTTCTCCGGCAATACCACGCTGTGCATGATGCCGCCGCCGGTATGTGGGGCGTATTGCGGCCCCCAGTCCAGCGACAGTGGCACGCCCAGCGCATACATGATAACCGTGCCGCGATCGGCATGGCGGGGGTCGCGGTAGAAATCGCCGTTGAGGAACCACACCGCCGTCTCGTTAGGTGTGCCCCAGCCGTGGCGCAGCACAGAGTAATAGCCAGGGAAGCTCGCGCTTCCGAGCCGTGGGTCCATCGCCGGCGCGTTTTCGTCAATCATCAAAAGCGAACTGCCGAAAAAGCCGGAATGCGGTTTGCCGCCGGCGTTCCAGGCCCCCATCAGCTTCGCCGCCAATTCGGGATCAGCGTCGCGGAAGCCGGTACCGAGCATGCCGAGCATTTCCGAGGACTCCGTTGGGCCGTCGCCAGTGGAGATATTTTTACGGTGAGGGCCAAAGCGAAGCTCTGGCGGTGTCTGGAAGTGCATGAAGAACTTGGCGAACTTCGCCAGCCGCGGCTCTTCTTTGAACGGATCTATTTTGCCAAGCTGCTTGAGCTGCAGCAGCGTGGTGAGCGTGGGTGCGAAGGATGCGCCGATATAATGCACACAACCGATCTCAGCGCCATGTTCGTTCACGATCTGACGCACTGTCCGCAGCGCGCCTTCCTGCACGGCGTTCACGCGCTCCGTCATCATCGGATGCTCGCTGAGTAGCATGGCATAGAAGCGGCGATAACCCACCTGCTGCACCGGCATATTTTCCGTGCCGAGATTCACGCCGGCAGCACCGGAGAGCGGCACAAAATCATCATCCCAGA
>JAKIYB010000433.1 GCA_022708765.1 Armatimonadota bacterium
CGTCATCGCCCCCGGCGAACCGATCCTCGTTGACATCGCCTTCGTGCTGGAAGGCTACCACGTTGACCAGACGCGCATGGCTTGTCTGGGCCAGCCGCCATCAACGGTGACGGATGCCTACGCCGCCATGCTCGACGTGCAGGGAAAGGTCTTCGACGCCCTGCGCCCGGGCACACCGTGGGAGGATATGTATCAACTCGCCACCGACCGTGCCGCCGAACTCGGCTACGCGGATGTCTTCATGGGCCAGGGCCGTGAGCAGGTGAAATTCGTCGGCCACGGCGTCGGCCTGGAACTCGACGAACCGCCCGTCCTCGCCCCCAAGCTCCGCGCCCCTCTCGCCGCCAACATGACGCTGGCCATCGAACCGAAAGTCGCCCTCCCCGGCATCGGCATCGTCGGCATCGAGGATACGGTGGTTATTCGCGAGACGGGGGTAGAGCGGCTGACGATCTGTTCGCCAGAGATGATAGTGGTGGAGTGACCCTTACCCGACCGACGCCGGCGGTTCGCTGATGCCGGCGTCAGTATCGCGCCAGCGCAGGTAGCGGGCGTAGCAGTCCTCGCTGATGATGCCTTTCACGGTCCACTTCGCGCCGAGTTCGAAGACGGCTTTGCGCCACTTGCCGAGAAGGCCGAAGTAGGCGGGGCCGCCGTCGCGGATGGCGAAGTCGCGGCGGTGGAGGAAGTGGATTTCGGTGGAGAAGGTGGTGAACGCGCCGTTCACTGCCGCCAGCAGCAGGTAGCCACCGATAGCCAGCACGCGCCAGAGGCCGGCGCGCGAGTGGCTGCTGACGGTGCCACCGGCTTGAAAGTGGATGACCGTCTCATCCGTCTTCACCTTCGCACGGCGCAGCGTTTTCAGCCAGTCCTGTATCTGCCTCGCCACCGCTTTCGCCGGGCGCGCGCCGATGAGGTGGGCGAACCGCCGGTATTGCTGCAGCCGCAGGTAGCCGAAGAGGATGGGCAGCGCGGCATAGAAGATGGGGACGACGCCGCGCATACCGAGCGGGGTGAAACCGAGGAAGAACACCGCCGCCGCCGGCACCAGCAGCACGCCAATGGCCATGCTGGTGATAGCCTCGATGAGCATGCTGGTCGGGGTGGGCATGAGCAGGCCGACGAGACTCCGCCCGATGAGCAGCACACCGAGCAGCAGAAAGCCAAGGAACACGAAGTTCCAACCGGTGGGAACGAGCCGGAAGAGCACCAGACTGAAGATGATGATATAGATGCCGGAAACGATGCCGCCAATCGCGGACGGCACCAACTGCCCCAGCAGCATCCGGTACTCGCACGCCTGCCGGATCTCCGTCATGCTGTATGGCAGGTCCAGCGGATGTTCGTCTCCGCTTTCAAGCACCACTCCCGTCGCCAGCACCGGCGTCGGCGGCACCAGCGTCCGCGCCGACGCGCAACGCGGGCAGGCGCCGTCGGGGGCGAGTTCGGTTTCGCAGGTTGGGCAGCGCATGGTTGATGTTCACTATAGCCGGTCACTCGCCGGTTGGCAATGCTGAACAGGACTGACTGGATGCCGGCGGATCACCGGTCTCGCGCCAGCGCTGGAAGCGGGCGTAATGGGCCGTAGTGATGACGCCCTCTAATACCCGTTTAGTTCCGATCTCGACAGTCGCGGTCACCTCTCTGTTGAAGAAATGCGGGGTACCAATGGTGAGATGGAAATCACGGTTACGTACCAGTAACTCAACCCGCGCGCCCCCGATGAGCAACCACTCGTCGTCCATGCGACGTATCCGACATACCGCGCCAAAGCCTTGATAGTCATGAAACTGAATCACGCTCTCATCATTCGCTATCTTCGCTCGAAATAATTCTTTCACCCACCCCTTAACCAGGTGAAGCAGTTCTGGTGGCAGGCGGTGCGGTAACGTCATGCAACTACGGTAGATGCCCACGAACTGAATGCCGACAACGACAGGTAAGGCTGCAACTATAACAGCTATAATACACAACACATACGAGTTAAAGAGCCGAAAATAGGCGATTGTGACGATCATGCCAATCACCAACACCGTACCAATAGCGATATTTATGATTGCACCGAAAAGACTGGCGAGTGGTCCTGGCGCAATCAGCAGATAAGTATTGGTGCAAATCATGACAAAGCCAATACAGAGACCGATAACTCCAATAGAACTCCACCACGGTGAGAAACCAGGTATTCCACGAATAATCGATATCTGGGTGAAGCTCAAGAAAATTATCACCGCTGCAATGTAGATAGGGTTAATGGCATAACCAGCCATTGTACGCATCAGCGACCGGTAGTACAGTGCCTGTTCAATTTGTGCCAGCGAATACGGCAAACCAAGGGGATACTCATTCGTACCAACGGAAGCCAACGCCGATGGCGCCAGCACCGGCGTCGGCGGCACCAGCGTCCGCGCCGACGCGCAACGCGGGCAGGCGCCGTCGGGGGCGAGTTCGGTTTCGCAGGTTGGGCAGCGCATGGTTGGTAATCACAATACCATGCGGCGCGCGGATCGGCAATCGGGTAGACTCCGGGCGCGGACTACCCACTTTACACCACCGCCGCGCTCCGCTCCCTTACCATCTGCACCCATTGCGCCAGCCGCTCGCGGTCGCCGAAGCGCCCCTCCCCCACCGGCTCCGCCGCGCCCTCCAGCAGCGCCGGCAGCCCGGTGGGGATGGCGTTCCGCGCTTCATCGTCCGCGGCGCCCCCCTCCGGCGCCAGCAGGTCCTCCGCCGCCTCCGGCGTCGCCTTGTCCAGGTGATACAGCCCCACCGTCGCCGGGTCTTCGCGGTACGGCATCCAGAAGACGGATTTCTCCGCCGCCGCGGCTGCGGCGAAAAAGCAGGCAAACAATATGAGGATGAG
Source organism: Armatimonadota bacterium (assembly GCA_022708765.1). Classification (GTDB taxonomy): domain Bacteria; phylum Armatimonadota; class Hebobacteria; order CAIYQO01; family CAIYQO01; genus JAKIYB01. Next base: position 2,861 of record JAKIYB010000433.1, read on the forward strand.
GGGTCGCATGGCGCTCACCTCGCATCAATTGTACTTCAAGATGACGCAGCGTTCCCATTGAGCCGTTTCGCGGCCATTCGTGCTGCTACGATAATTACTGCTACGGATAGAACAGTGATCACGAGCAGCGGGAGGTAAAGCAATACTGATATACCAATGGCAAACGCTTTGCCAAGTGGGTCAGACCATGAAGATTGGATAAAGTCAACTCCAGAAGCAAAGGGAAAAGCCATAGCTCCAACCACGAGGAGATGCGCTAGCACGATGATCCGCGAAGCAAGTGTATTGAAGTTCCGAGCCAGAATAATCCCTGTGATACTGCCAATCAAGGCAAAGCCGTATCCGAGATAACCAACATCGAGCAACAAGCTATTGAACGTTCCGGCCGACCATCTGAGCGTGAATATGTGAATAGTGACGACCAATACCACCACTACCGCGATGATGGCATCAAGTATCCGAATCGCTTTCGCATCAACCGCATTCACGACACACCTCCCAGGTAGTGCATTGGCAGGTAGTCCGCGCCCTCCGCGGCGCGTGGATGCGTGTAACGGCAACTGTGTGATTATTCGACAACACGCGCCGCGGAGGGCGCGGACTACCTGATTTACACTACCGCCGCGCTCCGCTCCCGCACCAGTTGCACCCACTGCGCCAACCGCTCGCGGTCGCTGATGCGGTAGACGTCGCGGAAGACGATTTCCAGGTTGCAGCCCCGGGCGCCTTCCAGCGTCTCGTCAATGTCGGCGCGGAGGGCGTCCCAGTCGGGTGCCGCGCCGCTCATCGGGGCGGGTTTCGGTTTGCGGGAGTAGACGTAGTCGGGGCCGAGCAGTTCGCCCACCTTGCGGAAATCGTTCCACGGGGAGACGGAGACGGCGCGGATATTGTCCACCTGGGCGAGAATCCGCGTCCAGCGGTCGTCAATCGGCTCGCAGCAGCCGTAGTAGACCAGCCCGAAGCGCCGGCAGATTTCCGCCATGTAGGGCAGGAAGAACTCGGCGAACATGTCGGGGGAGACCATCGTCGTCTCCTGCGATTCCATCCACAGCCACAGATCCTTCAGCAGCGCCGGCTGCTTGCTGCCGGGGGCGGGCAGGTCGCTGGTGAAGCCGGGGCTGCCGGAGCCGACGTAGCGGCTGTCGGTATTCAGGCTCAGCAGGCCCTCGCGCTCCATCCAGTCATACATCGCCAGCCGGTCGTCGCACAGGTAGCGCATCAGCCGGTGGATAGCCTCCGGTTCGTCATACGG
>JAKIYB010000434.1 GCA_022708765.1 Armatimonadota bacterium
GGGGCCGTCATCGGCGTCGCGCATCCCGCCATCCGCGCCCAGCCGCTTCAGCACTGCGCGAAAACGCGGCGCGCGGTCGGGATCACCGGCGCGGCACAGCGTACCAATGCGCGCCCGCCACGCCGGATGCGCCAGCAGTAGCCCGCCGCACCAGAGTATTTCGTCATCCGGGTGCGCCACCATTACGCCGACATTCCAATCGTCATCGTCAGCCATCACCAGCGATTGTAGAAACGCGGTGGGGGCGCGCAAGGGGCGAAATCCTCACCATTGCGCGGAAAGCCGGTCCTGGTGGCGGAAGTTGCACAAGAACGGGGGTGTGAACCGTTAACGTGTTGCCTTGCCCACAGGCAACAGGCTGATGTCGTCTACCCACGCCAGGCCTTTGGCCCCGCGTTTGGACTCCATCGCCAGCGAGATGGTCACGAAGTAATTGGCGGGCTGGGGACGGACGCGCAGGGTGACGCGCCGCCAGTCGGTGGTGCCGGAAATTGGCACGGACGCGACCCGGCTGCCCGGTTGCCCGTGGACATCCAGGCTTATGGTAAAAGCGCCGTCCAGTGCCTCAGAGCGGACATACGCGGTGAGTTCCAGTTCGCGGCCGTCAAACGGTTGGCCGAAATAGGAGCCGCCATGCCTGACCGTCACGGCGCGCGAGGCGCCCGCCGCGTCTATGCACAGCGATCCGGGCGCGCGATGGCCGACCAGCGGGTCAAGCTCATACCAGGCGCGCGGTGAAAACGGCTGCATATCGCATGACTCGGTTGCCGTGATCGTCTGCTCGGGAGAGAAGCCTGTGCCGGCGGGAAAGAACAATGCATAGACCCGTTGCTGTACCGTTTCCGGCACCGACCAGACCGATTCCTGCCAGAGCCGTGTCGCCTCCGCACCATGCAGGCTGCTCACCCGCCACTGAAAGCGCTCGGTTGCGCCGGCTGCCATCTCCCCCTTCCGGGTAGGCATCACATGTAAGTCGTGCATCACGGTACAAAGGCCGGTCTCATATCGCGTAAGCAACGATGCGCCATATAACTCATAACGCGGATTGACATCCGTCTCCCCGGCATACACGACTTCAGGTTGCGTGGCGGAAAGCAGACCGCCGAAGATGGAAAAATGGTTGAGCGGCTGGCGATAAAAACGGCCATCTTCGCCGCGCCAGAGCAGGTGGGTGTAGCGCCGGTCCCATCGCGGCGCTTCCGGGTGGGCCGGGCCGGTAACGCCGTATGCCCACGGATCCAGCACTTCTCCAAACGGCTTGCGCGCCGTCAGGTATGTCACGGTACTGTCCACGTCGTAGATATACGTATCGCGCCCGGCATCATAGGTGAGCGTCAACCGGAACAGCGCGGTGGCGGTAGGGGCGTGGTCGGGGCGGCGGTCTGAAGAGCGCGCCTCCAGCACGATCCGGTCGGCAGTCTCCGTGCGCACGGCAATGGGCGCTTCGGGCCAGTTACCCAGCGTGCGGTAACAGAGCGGGATAAAATCCGCCTCGCGCGTGCCGGGTCGCAGCTTGGCGGAATAGAGCGCGATGGGGAAACCGTCCCAGGATTTGCCATCCTTGCCGTCGCCCAGGCGGGCAATGGGCTCCACACCGTCGAAGATCCAGCGCGCGCCGCACCATGGGCGCACGACGAGAGCCGGCTGATGCGGCACGGCAGGCGAAAGCTCCAGCGCGGTCAGGCGCTTTATCGAGAATGAATCAAAGCGCAAGCGGGCGTGATTCGCCCCGGCCAGCACGCGCCCGCGCAGGACGGGCTCCATGCGGTCAATTACGTCAATAAGTTGCTTCCCGTCGGCGAAGACGGTGATGCGCGGCCCTGCCAGGCGTACCATCAGGCGCACGGATTGACCCTTCTCCAGCTTCAGGTCGGTGGTGGCGAGGAAATTTTCCGGCGTCTTCCACAGCGCGATGGTGTCATCGCTGGCGGAAAGCTGCAGGCGATACGCTTGTCTCTCCCGCGCGCGCAGCACCAGACCGCCCTGAAAGCGGAACTGCGCCAGCGACATGTGGCGAGTATAATGGGCGGTCTCGAAAGGTGGATCCATGGTAAGGTAGTCGTCCACGGTGACGGTGACGGCGACTTCGCCATCGCCGACTTCGCCGCGCGTTAGCGGCTGCGTCTGCCACTGGATCGGATAAAACTGCCAGTTCTCCGCCGGTACGTCCCAGGCGGGGATGGCCCGTGGATTCAGCACCAGCGGCCGCGCAAAGGCTATACCGCATAAAACGCCGATTATACCCACCGTTACCATCACGCGCATGCTGCTGCTCTCCCTTCGAGGTCTTTCCATTCTATCGGGAATGAGCGTTCCCGGCAACCGAGTATTCATTAACCGTCAGATTTATTGTTTGTATTGGTTATCTTCGTCTTCTTCGGCAGGATATATCAACTATTGGTCGAAATAACAAATAAAAGTGAGATGGCGCTGCGCCTTCACCCCCCTAAGAAACTGGCTCGAAAGTGATCGGCGCCAGATCGCTGAGGTTAGGACATGGCTGGCAAGACGGATTGAGGTATCCGACCGACTTCGTCGCCGAGAGTGTATCGGGAGATACATGCCAGGGGATCCATCATAGCCTGCCAGGGTCCAGACCAGCGAGATGATGGCGATCACTTTCAAGTCAGTTTCTGCGAAGGATGATGTCATCAATGCGATTCACATTTCAACATAATAATGATAAAGTGGCTTCAGCACAACTTCTGGCGGAGTTGCAGGAATGCCGCAATCGCAGTGAGATGCTCTTATCCGCGGTGTTGGCACTAATCAACTGCGTCAAAGAATTCTCCTTCGGACTGGCGGAGATCAACGCTGATGCCTTCGCGCGGCAGATGGAGGAGTTGAAGCAGCAGATGAATACCGAGCGGGGCACCGCTGGCCTGCGACGTGCATTCAACGGCCAGCCGGAAGCGATTGACGCATTCATCCAACGTGAGCGCGCGTACCTGGAGGAACGTGAACGGGAGTACCAGGCAATCATTGATTTGCTGCGCGGTAGCCTGACAAGCCTGTTCGAGGAAAACCAGGGTTTCACCAGAAGCCTGGACGAACAGAGCTTACAGTTGGAACATATTACCTACCTGGACGATATTCGTCGCATCAAAGAACGCCTGCGCGGCCAGGTAGAGACGATGCGAAGCACCGTAGCGAAGAAGGCCGCCCTTGACCGTCAGCGCATGGATAGACTGTCCCGCGAGGCGGTTTTGCTACGTAAAAATCTGGAGCGGGTGATTGACATCTCGCAAACCGACACCCTCACCGGCGCATCGAATCGCCTCGCCTTTGATTTGATGCTGCAGCGCATGATTGACCGCTTCTCCCTCACCCGCGGGGCTCGATTCTGCCTGCTGATGTGCGATCTCGACAATTTCAAAGTCATCAACGACACTTACGGCCATCCGGTAGGTGATCGCGTACTGAAGTCCTTTGTGGCCGAGTGTCGTGCCTATTTCCGCGAGGAAGACTTTATCGCCCGTTACGGCGGTGAGGAATTCGCCATCATCCTGCCTGGCGCGACATTGAGTGACGCGCGCCGGCGCGCCCAGCTCTTCTGCAAGCGCCTGGCGGGAAGGCGCTTCCGCATCTACGCGGATCGCCCCGGCGAAAACCTCTCCTTTACCACCAGCATCGGCGTCAGTGAAATCCATCGCGACGACACCATAGAAACTCTCCTCGGCCGTGCCGACCGCGCCCTGTATCAGGCAAAAGCATGCGGAAAGAACCGCGCGGTGTGCGAACAGGACGCAGTGAAAGCAGCACGAAAGAAGCCTGCCCCCTGCTGATTGTGGGTTGACGATACGGGATGCGGCACCGCGCCGCAACTGAATGACTCGTTCCCTCGTCTAACCGGACAGAAGCGTCACAACGGCGATGCAGGGAAGCACGGATATCTCACCGCGCCGACGGTGGAAGCGGGAGTCTCACGAATGCTGCGTCTATGGTGGATATGGTGTGTGCTGTTGCTGGCGGCATGGGCGCTGGCGGAGCCGGCGCGCGTGGACGCGCCGCTGGTCGCGTCGGCGGCGGAGTCGGCGGCGGCGATGCGCCAGGCGCTGGCGACGGGCCGCTGTTACGCGGTGGAGACGAAGTACGGCGTCGCC
>JAKIYB010000435.1:0-261 GCA_022708765.1 Armatimonadota bacterium
CGCCTCGAAGAAGAGCTTCGACACCTCCACAAAGCCCTTCACCCCCCACGGCCAGCAGTCCGGACAACCGCACCCGCCGGCATCGTATGGAAAGGTGGAGACATAGTCCAACCCCAGGTCGTCGTAACCGGTGAAATACGCCTCAAAGCGCTCATCCAGCCACGCCGGCGCCCCCGGCTGACTTGGACAGACGCGCGTGCCGGAGTTGCCGCGTCGCGCGGGGTCGGTGTCTGGTACATCCACTGCTACCCACTCCGGCGG
>JAKIYB010000435.1:271-4095 GCA_022708765.1 Armatimonadota bacterium
CGAGTGCGTTAATGCTACCACCTCGCGCGTCGCGGCGATGTGCCGCTGAAAGGCCTCCTCGTTCGTGGGATCGGGGAAATGCACGCTGAAGAAGATGGCGTTGAAGCCCCAAAGCGACAGCTCCTCCAGGTAGCGCCGCAGCTCGTCGCGCGGGCAGGCGGCGTACCAGTTGTTGAAATTGAAGGCGCAATACATGCCGCGCACCGCGCATTGCGGCACGTTACTGCCTCGCCAGGGCCCGGGAGTGAACGCCCCCGGCGCGTACCCCGCATCGTGCAGCAGCTTGCCCACCCCCGCGCGCAGGCCGGCCAGGTCATTGCCCGCCACCAGCACGCCGCCCGGCGCGTCTTCGATGGCATACCCCTCCGCGCCGATGCCCGACCGCAGCGCCAGCGTTACCGCCGCCCCGTCGCTGACATGCTCCACGCCCATCCCGCTGCGCTCCTTCAGCGTGCGGTCAATAATCGTGAGCAGATTCGCCACCAGCGGGTCATCACCCGCCGTGTTACACACGCGTACCACCGGCATGCTACTCTCCTTCAATCGTTTAAATCGAGGTATAGCAACATTCGGCGTGCAACAAGGGGAATCCTGCTATGCTGCAGAAGTCAATCAAAGGAAACGATGTGATTCCCGGGCGGGCGAGCGTCCTCGCGAGCCGACTCCGGGCGGAAGTGATGGCAAGTCGTGAGCGACGGATAAGACTTCCACCCGGAGTCGGCGCGGAGATGCTCGCGCGCCCGAACTGATGAGGATATTGCCATGCCCAAAACCCTCACCCTCACCGATTTCGATCCTGCCGCCGATGGCCGCACCGACGACACTCCGGCACTGACCCGCTGCTTCATCGCCGCCGCCGAAGCCGGGGGCGGCCGCATCGTTATCCCGCCGGGGAACTATTACCTGTCGGGCATGGCCTCGATCCCCATCCCTTCGCATACGAGAGTGGAAGCGTATGGCGCGCGCTTCCTGCTGCCGGAGCGGCTGGGCGATCGCGCGCGCATTGATGCCTTCACCGGGGAAAACGTGACCGATTTTCACTGGCGCGGGGGCGCGTTTATCGGGCGTTGTTTCGATCACCGCAATCCCCCCAACACCTGGGAGCCGAACGCCACCACGCGCGTCTTCGTCCTCGCCACCTCGCCGGACGGCGCCACGGATTCCGTCTCCTTCGCCGAGGTGCAGGCGGAAAAGGTGGCGGGCGCCGTCATCACCGTGCAGGGGGTGAAGGCGACGGAATCGGAGGTGCGAACCTATGCCCGCAATATCGCCATACGCGACTGCGCGCTGCGCGACTGCGGCAAATTTATGTGGGATTACGGGCTGCTCTGGCAGATCCTCGTCTGGCCGGAGGACTACGCGCCGGAGGACGTGGCGATGGCCGCGCGCTACTTCCGTAACGATCTCATTCATGGCCCCGCTCGCATGGACGACGGCGATGACCGGGTCTTCGTGGACGATGCATTCCCGGACGACGACATCTGCTTCTTCGGCGACGACTTGCCGTCGAATCTCACCCGTGGGCGGAAATACGTGGTGATCGAACGAGGCCGCGGTTGGCTGCGCATCGCCGACGCACCGGGTGAGGCGCCCATCACCTTCACGGGGAGCGCCGGGCCGGATGCGCGACTCATCGCCAACCTGTCGCAGGCCTTCTACCACCTCTTCTGGCCCATTGGCACCGGGCCGGGCAAGGGCGGGATAGATCTCGTCGCCTGCCGCGAAACCAGCATTACCGGCTGCAACCTCAGCGCGCTGGGCGACACCATGCATCTCCAGTGCTGCCGTAATAATGTCTTCAGCGACAATCAGATCACCGGGTCGCGCATGGGCGCCTTCTTCCTGGCGGAATATTGTCAAAATTCCACCGTCATCGGCAATACCATTGACGGCGCTAACGGCTCGCGGGTGATGAGCGTGGAGAAATCCAACGAAGATGTCACCATCGTCGGCAACACCTTCCGCAACGGCGGGCGCGGCAGTTGGATCAATCAGCCGAAAAATCTTATCCTCGCCAACAACGTCTTCGTCAACAACACCACCAAGGGTGAGCGAGATCCCTGGCGCGGGCGAAAATCCGCCTACACCGGCGACTACGAACGCTGGCCGGAACTCTACTTCACCACCCACGAGCCCGACGGTACCTATGGCCCGGTCGTCATCCAGGGAAACGTCTTTCACACCGGCCCGGAATGCGCCGAGGTCATCGTCTTCCATGGCGGCGGCCACGACCTGCTGGTACAGGGCAATCTCGTCATCGGTTCCGCCCACACCCTCCGCGTAGACACCGGCTGCGAACCGCCCCGACTCATGGACAATATCGGCTTGCAACTTGAATAAATAGGCGACAGCCTCCACTGTCCATTAGTACTACTACCGTCTTTCATCCCCTACCCCTTGAAAGGAGGGTGCGAACGAGAGCAAGGACGCTGAAGCTCTTTGATATTGAATAGCGCTCTGCTCGGTACCCGGTTGGTCTGCGCGAACCGGTGCGTCCCTGCGGAGGGACGCCTGGCCGCAGAGCCTCGCAGGGGGTACTTCAGTGCCCACATTCCCCACCAGAGCACTATGCATTTGTCAAAGAGCTTCAGTGCCCGCGTCCCCCGCCCGGTTATGGTATAATGGCGTTGAATCCACCTATCCCTACCCGTCCTGGAGCCTGCCATGACCCGCCCGAATATCCTGCTGTTGATGACGGATCAGCAATCCGCCAGCGCCATGTCCTGCGCCGGCAATCCCGATGTGCGGACGCCCGCGATGGACGGCATCGCCGCGGCCGGCGCGCATTTTGCCAACGCCTACTGCACGTATCCGCTGTGCATCCCCGCGCGCGAGAGCCTGTTGACCGGGCGCATGCCCTCGGCGATTGGGTATCGCGAGTGGGGTGACGCCATTGACTCCGCGTATGCGGATCAGCAGTTGGGGGTGCTCTTTCGCGATGCCGGGTATGACTGCGTCTACGGCGGCAAGCTCCACGCCCCGACCAATGACGCGACTCAACACGGCTTTCGGCAGCTTTGCCCGCAGGATGACAATCTGCTGGCCGATGCCTGTATCGCCTACCTGCGCGAAGCGCGCGAGCCTTTCCTCATGGTCGCCTCCTATGATAACCCGCATAATATCTGCGAGTGGGCGCGCAACCAACCCCTTCCCTGGGGCAATGTGCCCCCGGTGCCCACGGAGGACTGCCCGCCGCTACCGGCGAACTTCGCCATCCCCCCGTATGAACCCCAGCCCATCCGCCTCATTCAACACGGTCACCCGCCGGCGTATCCCATGGCCGACGCCACGCCGGACCAATGGCGGCAATACCGCCACGCGTATTTTCGCCTGGTCGAGCAGGCGGACCGGGGGATCGGGCGCATCCTTGATGCGCTGCGCGCGCATGGGCTGGACGACAATACCATCATCGTGTTCACCAGCGACCACGGCGATGGACACGGCGCGCACCGATGGAACCAGAAGAGCATCCTGTACGAAGAAATTGTGCGCATCCCGCTGCTGATACAACTCGGCAGGCAGGCACCTTCGGCCGGACAGGTGTGCCCGGCACTGGCGTCACACCTGGACATCTTGCCGACGCTGTGCGATTACGCCGGTATTCCGGCGCCGCCGGGTATTGCCGGCCGCAGCCTGCGCCCGTTCCTGGAGGGAGAGGACGCCGCGGCGTGGCGTGATGCCGTCATCGTCGAAACCTGGCCGTTCCAGGGTGATCCGGGGCGGACGCTGGGCCGCATGGTGCGCACCGAACGGTATAAGTATGCGGTCTACTCCTGGGGCCAATATCGCGAACAACTCTTCGACCTTGCAGCCGATCCCGGCGA
>JAKIYB010000436.1:0-1981 GCA_022708765.1 Armatimonadota bacterium
CGATCATTCCGCGCGCGGCGTGCGAGGCCCGCTTCCCCGGCGCCCGCCGCACTTACGTGCATCTGCGCGAAGGTACCTTTACCGGCGGCAACGCCATCTTCACCACCGCCGACCTGCTGGACGACAAGCACCGGCTGATCCAGGATCTGTACGCCGCGCGCAAGTGCCCCGTGAAACTGGCGAAGCTGCTCGGGCTGTCCACCGTGCTGCGGCTGCTCAGCGGCACGCTCTCGCTGCCCTATCTCGAAGGCGTCGCCACGCGCATTCTCGGCGCGCCCGCCCGCGCCATCGTCTCGTCCCACCCGGAGATCGGATTCGACGTGGACAAGCTGGTCGATCTGGTGGCCGTCGAGCGCGCGCTGGCGGAAGAAACCGCGTAAGGGCGCGTGCCCTTACCGTAACATGCTGTCGTACCCGCGACGTGCCTATTCGGGAGCGAGGCTCCGTCCGAGCCGCGATCATGGAAAAGCGATGGGTATTGGGGGTACAGACACCGAAATGCCGCGGGAGTGAAGCAGGGACGAGAAGCCGTGTATGGCATTTCGATGTCAGTCCCCGTCAGTGTGCCGGCTGGAAGCCGGGAGTCCCCCCACGCAACACCACTACCCCTCCCGATCCCCGATGGCGTAGGGCCAGTCGCCCCAGGCGACCTGAAAGTCTTGCCAGGGAAAGAAAGAGGGGACGGAGGCGAACGGTTCGTTCAGGAACGGCAGTGATTGCGGATCGACGCCGTCGATGTGCAGAATGGGCGTGTCGATCGGTTGACCGTTGACGGCGGCGAAGCGCGGGCGGTGCGAACCGGGGCTCCATGACGTTTCGATCTCCAGCGCCGGGCGCGCCGAATCGGCCGGACGGCGATAGCGCGTGCGGCGAGTGGACCAGTAGTAATCGGTAAATTGCCCGGCGGCCATTGCTTCCGCGAAGGCGGCCAGCGAGGGGTATTCATCCACCGCGCGAATTCATCGGCCAACCATTCCAGCGCGCCGGGGGTTTCTATCCAGGCGATCCCCGTGGTGTAGACGATGGAAACGCCTTCATTTTCATCACCGAACCCATGATAGGCGGGTAAGGATTTCGGCAGGGGGTCCACGCCGGTCAGAAAGAACACGGCATACCGATTCGCGTCGAAGGCCTGGTTCAATGCTTTGCGTGCCTTCACCGATGGGCCAATCTTCCGAAAAACCAGCAACGCGTGCAGGTAGGCCCAGGTGCCGGAGACCTCATCGGCATATTGTTGATACACCGCTTGCGCGTCGTCAATACGTCCCGCGGCCAGCAGCCAGGTGAGCAGCGTATAGCGTACTCCTTGATTATCGTTCGGGTTCAACCGCAGCAGCGCCTGCGCATGTGCAATGGCGGCATCGCGTTCCCCCAACTGCCACAGGATAGAGGCCAACGCGACGCGTGCGCGCATGTAGGGACGCGTCTCGATCAATCCCCAGAAATGCCCGGCATATTCCGGGTCGGTGAAATACTGCTCCCCAAGTGTGCGTTCCGCCGCTTCCATCGCATTGACGAAGAGATCGCGCGCTTCCGGCAGGCTACGGGCGGTTTCTTCCGCCAGAATGATATACGCCTCGGCACAGTCCGGGTCAATCTCCAGCGCCTGCCGCGCCAAACGTACGCGTTGCGTATCGTGCGCTTCCAGCGCCTGATACACCAGATCCTCTGCCTGCTGCTGCGGCGTGTCAGCAGGCAGCGTTGGCATCTTCCCCCCATGCTCCTGGAGGAGTTGACGTAAAAACGCGTCGGCCTCTTCGACAGAGGCGAACTTCTGCTCGTTCATCAGGCGCTGGATGTCCCGCATGGCGCGCTCCATGGTGCGGCGATCCGGCAACGGTACCTCCGCAGGCGGCGTCTGTCGTTTGCGGGATGCTCCTTTCTTCATGCAGGCACCCTCATAGTCATGTTTAAAACAGTGTACCAGTAACTTTGCGGCACGCTCACGACAAACGTTCATCATTTGGAATTGATTGATCGC
>JAKIYB010000436.1:1991-4084 GCA_022708765.1 Armatimonadota bacterium
ATGTGACGAATGGCCGGCAGGGAGAGACCCCACCGGCCATTGACGTCGTCGTACCTTATTATATGTCACACATCACGATATCCATCTGCTGGGTCACCGGGTTCATCGTGATCCGTTCCACGAACGCCCGGATGAAGCTGCGTTGTGCAGCTATCGGCCAGGCGGCCAGCACGGTGGGGAGCGTACCAGCCACGGCCGTATCGATCATACCTTGGAGACTGAGGTTGATGCCAGCGTCCGTGAGTTCAGCCTCGCTCAGGCGGATGAGCACCGCTTCTTCCTGCTCGTTGGCCAGCGCAGTCACCAAGGCCGTCTGCACCCGTGCCAACACCTGGACTTCGAGCTCCTGCTGGGGCACAAGCCACTTCGGGCAGGCAGCCTGGCCTTCAGTCGTATAGGTTGCGCAGGCATAAGATACGGTTTGGCTTTTGGCCCCCGCTTTGGGCGGGCGTCCGCGCCACGCTTTGCCACAATGCGCACAGGTCAACAATCCGGACAAGAGATACGGGGAATTGGCCCCACGCCCTCGAATCGCCCCGACACGGCCGGATGGCACCTCCGCGCGTTCCTTGCGCAGTTGCTGGGCCAGCGCAAATAGCTGTGGGTCAATCAGCGGTTCCGGCGCAAAGGCATAGGCCGGATTTTGCAGGATGTCCCGGATGGTGTGGATCGACCATCCGTCATGACAATGCATCGCCGACCAGGTGCCGGCTCGTGGGGCGGACAGGCGCTATCGATTTAAACGATCCACAATTTGCCGGACGCCCAATCCCTCGCGGGTGTACCAGAGAAAGAGGTCGCGTACCAATTGCACCCGCTCCGGAGCGCCGGGGACCAATCGGCATTTCTCCTGGACTCCCCGCCGCATCTGCTCTCCGCGCGCCAGCGTCCGTTGTCCCCCATACGCCATGGTGACGACTTTGGCACCATTGGACAGATACCGTATGGAATACAAATATACACCACCGGGAGCGAAGTAGGCCAGATCATACCCGAAGGGTGGCACGCCCCCATGCCACCACCCATCCTCTTCGTGCTTGAGCAGCGGCTCTGGTGCCGTGCCAAACATTTCACACGTGTTGCCCAAATGAATTCCTCCTCCACAATGCTCATACCACGCTGTTGTTCCGATGATCATGCCAAGAGATCGGCGGTTACGCGGTGGTATGGCGGGTCGTCAAGGGTCTGGTGAGTGTCGTCTGTGTACAGGTCGTCTGTGTGTAGGTTGTGTGTGTCAGCGGTCTCCTGGCCGGCAAGTTCGGCGAGGCATCATCAGGATAGCATACCATGACTAAATGTGCAAGCACATCTGTTTGGCCCGATTCCAACCCACGACCTTGACTTCCTCGCGGTATTCGAGCATGAATGTGCAGCGAAGGAGGGGTCATGCCAACCCAACAGATCACCGTGACGAAATACGCCGTCGCCTACGTCCGCCGGTCAACAGACCGGCAAGAACAGTCCATTGCGGACCAGCGTCTTGCCATCGAGGCCTATGCCGCGCAACGCGGCTATGAGCTTGTACGCTATTATGTTGATGATGCCGTCTCCGGCAGCACGGCCGAAGAACGGGCCGCGTTTATCGAGATGATACATGCCGCCCAGCAGGAGGGCTGCCCATTTCGCTATATCCTGGTCTACGACGTCAAGCGATTTGGACGCCTCGATACCGATGAGGCGGGGCACTACCGCCATCTCCTGAAACAACGCGGGGTACGGATCATTTACATCAGTGACGGTTTTACCGGGGCAGACACCGACGAGCTCCTCCTTCCGGTCAAACAGTGGCTTAGCCGTCAGGAACTGCGCGATTTGTCCAAAGTTACCATCCGCGGACAGCTCTCCCGCGTGCAGGCTGGCTGGTGGGGCGGCGGCCTGCCGCCGTATGGGTATGACCGTGCCTATTATGCGCCGGATGGGCGGTTTCTCCTGACCGTGCGGCATATGCCGGATGGCAGCAAAGATATTCTGGATGCGGAACGACATGTGGTCCGTACCCTGGCCAAGGGTGAGGTTTTAGAAATGGGCAGCGCGGATCGGAGCAAGCTCATCCCCAGCGATCCCGAACGCGTGCAAACGATCCGCGACATCTA
>JAKIYB010000437.1 GCA_022708765.1 Armatimonadota bacterium
GGAAGACCTCAAGGTGGATACCTACCGCGCGAGCAGCGCCGGCGGCCAGCACGTAAATAAGACGGAGTCGGCCATCCGCATCACCCATCTGCCGACGGGCATTGTCGTCACCTGCCAGAACGAGCGCAGCCAGATCAAGAACCGCGCCAGTGCCATGCGCGTTCTGAAAGCCCGCCTGCTGGCGAAACAGCGCGCTGAGCAGGAAGAGGCACTCGCCAAGCTGCAGGGAACGAAGACGGACATCGCTTTCGGCAATCAGATTCGCACCTACTTCCTGCAACCCTATACGCTGGTGAAAGACCACCGCACCGACCACGAGACCGGCAACGCCAGCGCGGTGCTGGAGGGTGACCTCGATTCGTTCATGCTGGCCTATCTGCAGATGCTCTCACGGCAGCGGGCGGAACAGAGCGCGTAATCCCTCATTCCGACTCATCTCGTGCGTTTCGTCGGTGGATGCGACACCGCGCGCGTCCAATCCAGCGCATACTCTCAGTAACGGCATCGTCTCGACACGATGTCCGACGCGAGCGAGGGATCACCGATGGATTTTACCGACCCGTTTGTGGGAAGAGCGCGCCGAACTCTGTCGGACGCGGAACTGGCGCAGGCCATTCGTTTGGATATGGCGGCGGAGTTGGACGCGATCAACCTGTATCAGGCGCACCTGGAGGCCACCGACAATCCGGTGGCGCGCCGCGTCATCCAGCATATCATGGAAGAGGAGAAGGAACACCTGGTCGAGTTCGCGCAACTGCTCTATCAGCTTGACCCCATCCAGGCGGAGCATGCGGCGGAAGCCGCGCGGGAATTCGCGGAGGCCGGCGGCGAAGCGGAGGAAGCCGTCACGGAACCAGCGCCAGCCGCGGGAGTCTCTTCGGCGCCGACTGGCTTAACCGTGGGGAGTTTACGGACATAGCCAGGAGCGCCGCGCGCTCGCGCGGGTAAAGAGGGAAAGACCGAGCATCGCCGAATATGCGCTCAACACGCTTGACCACAGGAGCAGTCGCATGTCCGGTTATCTTGTTCAGCTCGATCCCGTCCCCTCCACCACAGCGAGCCTGATCCACTCTATTGATGGACGGCCTGTCATCATGCACGATGACCAGCCCGTCTCACAAGCCGCCTACTGTGACTACATCACCTGGAACGATTGGAAGGACCGGGTGCTGGAGTTCATCGAAAGCGGCGTGACGGTCTACTACCTCTCCCCGACCCCGGAAGAGACGCAGCCGTTCTGGGGCTTTCCGGTACAGCCGCCGAAGGAAGGCGAATGGCGTCCCAACCGCCTGCCGTTGGCGGAACAGGCGGCGTTTATCCTGGAGCGCGTGCCGGAGGCGCTGTTCATCATTCGCTTCACTTCCACGGTGCCCAAAGCGTGGGCGGAAGCCTATCCCGAAGAGATGCAGACGGACGAAGACGGGAAAACGTATGCGGATGCCAGCCTTGCCTCCAACCGCTACCTGCGCGATGTCGCCGCGTATGGCGCGCGGTTGGTGCGCTGGTGCGAAGGCATGCCGTGGGGGAACCGCGTCGTCGGCTATCTGGACGCGCCATACGGCGAAGGTCTGCTGCTGCTCAACTGTTTCGGCAAGTTTTTCGACTGCTCGCCGGCGAACACCGCGGGATTCCAGGCATGGACCCGCGAGCGGTACGCCACGGATGAGGCGCTGCGGACGGCGTGGGGTGACTGTAGCCTGACTCACGCCGCCGCCACCGTGCCGTCAGACCGCGGGTGGCGGGAAGCTTGCCGCGCCGCCGCGCCGACGCTGAACGGCGAATCCGTGAGCGCGAATCTGCCCGCAAACGTGCCGGCGGGCATGACCGGCTTGTTCCACTGGCTGGAGGCTGGCAACGCTCCGCGCGAGCAGGACTACTGCCGCTTTATGCGCGATGCCTTCACCAACAAATTCACCCTCATCGCCCGCGCGTTGAAACATGCCTGTGCCGAGGTAGGCGTCACGCGGCTGGTCGGCTTCGACATCAGCAAACAGCCGCTGATGGGATGGCCCATCCTGTCAAACTTCGATGGCATTGGTGACATCACCAGCTTTCCGCATATCCTCCTCCTCTCCGGTTCTTGGAATGTCGGCGACCTGCTGGACGAACCCGCCATTGATCTCATCTTCACGCCTGCGGACTATACCGCGCGCACGGTGGGCTTTGCCTATGAGGCGGAAGGCCTGACCGATTCGCTGCTGCTGCGCGGCAAGACGATGATCATCGAGAACGATGCCCGCTGCTATGTGGGCGCCGGGTCACGGGAGCAGGGAGCCTTCCGCAATGAGCAGGAAGTGGAGGCGGGCTTGCTGCGCAACGCCGCGCTGACCCTCTCCCGCGGCATCCAATCCTACTGGTGCAACGTCGGTAGTTCTTACTTCCACGACCCTGGCATTCACAAAACCATCGCCAGGATGGTGCCGATGCTTGACCGGCTGAATACCGCGCCGCACCGGGAAACACGCGACGCGATCGCTCTCATCATTGATGACGAGAGTACCGTTTTTGAGGACTTTACTGGCGGATACCAGGCGCTCGCCGTCATCTGGCAGCGCGTGCTCGGGCTGGCGCATTGTGGCGTGCCATATCGTCTCTTCATGCTCAGCGACCTGGCGCGTGAAAACTTCCCGCCGTATAAAGTCTATCTCTTCCCCAACCTGTTCGTGGTCAACGACCGGGTGATGGCACAACTGCGCGAAAAAGTCTTGCGCGACGGCAACCTGGCCATCTTCGGTCCGGCGACCGGCATCCACGATGGAACATGCCTCAACGCCGAAGGTGCCACGCGGCTATTTAACGTCAAGATGGAACTCATCCCGCGCACCACCGTGCGCCACGTCATCGTGCAGGATAACGGCCACCCCATCAGCGCGGAGGTGCCCGCCAGCCTGACCTACGGCGACCGCATGGCCTACGGCCCGACGCTGGTGCCACGGGAGTGGGCGGTGGAACATGCCGGCGGAGTATCGCTGGGTCACGCGAATGCCTGCTGGTTCATCCACCGCACGGGGCTATTCCTGAAAGAGATGGGGGCAGGCACAGCCGGCAACGGCGCGACGGGAGCGCGCGGCGTGGACGATTACGGCATGCTTTTCAGCAGCGCCATGCCGCTACCCGCCAATCTGCTGCGCGCCGCCGCCCGCTACGCCGGCTGCCACATCTGGTGCGAGCAGGATGATGTCATCTATGCCAGCGACTCCTTCGTCGCGCTGCACAGCGTGAAGGCCGGCTCGCGCGTCATCCACCTGCCGCGTCCCTGTACGGTGACGAACGCCCTCACGAATGAGGTACTCGGCGACAACCTGATGGAGATCCGCGTCACCGTCACTCCGCCGGAGACGTTCCTTTTCACACTGAGCGGGTAAGATCATTAGCGGAATTCCCGCTTGAGGATAAGAAAATGAGGACGGTCCCTCTGACTGTCGGGAGCAGGCGATCCATAAGCTCATCACCGAGACTGGCCCCATTTTCGTTTGGAAGCACCACTTATGGACCTCAATTGGCCGCAACTCTGGACGCATCTCGCCGATCGCTTCGGATTGGGTGACCATTCGATTCACGGCCCCGACCACTGGCGGCGGGTCGAACGTCATGCCGTGGCGCTGGCGAAGCACAACGCGGGAAACCTTGTCGTCGTCCGCCTCTTTGCCGTCTTTCATGACGTCTGCCGGGAGAATGACGGCGCCGACCCCGACCACGGCGCGCGCGGCGCGGCACTGGCGGCGCTGCTGCGCGGTGAGTGGTTCGACCTGCCGGATGCCGAGTTCGCGCTGCTGGAGTATGCCTGCATACATCACACCTCCGGCTACCTTACCGAAGATCCGACCATCGGCGCCTGCTGGGATGCTGACCCGCCGCGCTCGCGAACTGGTGCGCACGAGCCGGATCGGTCCGCAATATGTCCCATAGACGTAGTGGTTCGTCACGCTAGCTTGTTATTCGTATCAATTCAATTGTCTTGTAGGGCATATCCGGCGTGGCGTTCCCGGCGTATTGTGTAAACTGCCGTAAATGGCCTGTAGAGTTTGGTGGCGGATTCAACCGCGTTTCGCTTAGGGAATGCCATGGCGGGTCATTCCCT
>JAKIYB010000438.1 GCA_022708765.1 Armatimonadota bacterium
GTCCGACAGCCAAAGCGCTATCTCGCTACCCTTGCGGTGGTGCAAGCCTGTGTTTATTCATTGCTATTTCCCCACTCCCGCGAGCCCTTGCTCCCACGCTTCCAGCATGCGCGCCCCGACCGGGGCGAATTCCGGGTGGCCGGCTTGATAGGCGGTGAGGAGAGGACGGGTGTCGGCTACGGCATCGGCGCAGCGCTGGATGACGGCGCTGACCGTGCCCACCGGCAGTTCGAGGCGCGTAACCGCGAAGCGCTCTAACGTCTGGCGCGGCCACCATTTCTTCGTACCGTCCAGCGTGAGCGCGGGCACGTCATTGCGGAGATACGCGGTGGTCGTGACCAGGTCATAGGCCGGCGCGAGGGTGACCGGCCCGGAAGGAGTGCTATACACGACGCCGAAATTCTTTAGGTGCGCGTCGCCGTTCCGCAGCAGCACCGACAGGACCAGCGTGGCAAAGAACTGCTCGCGCGCAGCCTGGAGATGCTCGGGGGAGATGAAGTCGCGCAGCGTCCTCGCCACGCGCTCATAGCTGCCGGCATATTTCTGCGCGGTGCCCAGTGCTTGCAAGCCGCAAAAGTCTTCAAAACCCAACGGTGCGTTATTCGCGTCGAGATCGAAGCGCCGCATGATAAAGAGACCGCCGTTCTCCGCGAGGTAGTAGTCCGGCACCGGCAGCCCGGCCTTCTTCACCGCCGTCATGCAGAAAAACTCGTTGGCGGCCAACTGCGGATACTCCGTCCCCCACGCTTTCACCAGGTACTGCTTCGCCGCCAGGGAACCGCGTTCGTGAGCCGCCAACAGCACTTTTGGCTGAATGCCGGAAACACCAGAGCGCAGGGCATATCGTTCGATCAATTCGTGAAACAACTCGCGCGTGTCGGGATAGGTGAGCAACTCGTCAAGATCCTCTTCCGTCTCGGGCGCGGTAGGCATATCACTATCCAGCGCCGTGAAGCGGTTGCGCCCCACCTGGTTGCCGCCGGTGACGCCCAGCACGGCAAGGTCATCGTCGCCGATGACTTTGGCGATGGCGCGGCGGATCGTCTCCAGCAGCGCCCCTTCCGGCAGATTCATCTGAAACACGGGGTGCAGATCGCGGCTGTTCCAGCTTTGCACGCGCGGTGGCATGGTCAGCGACACCTGCGCCGATGCCGGGACATCCGGGGCATAGGCGAATGTGTAGTCCCGGCCGGACACGCGCGCCAGCAGCCCGGCGCGGTGCGCGCCTCCCCGTACCAGCAGCGATGTGAACGAGGTTGTCATCCTTCATACTCCTCGCGCAGTTCCTCCAGCGTGGGCGGCTGGCCTTTCGGGCGCACGCGAAGCGTCAGCCCGAGGTACTCCAGCACGCGCACGACCTTGCGGATGCCGATGTCCTGCACGGTGCCGCGCTCGAGCTGGCTGATGGTGGCGCGGCTGAGGCCCAACGCCGCCGCCAGCGCCGCCTGTGTCAGGCGGCGCTCCTTCCGCGCCTGCCGTATCTCTCTGCCGATCTCGAACAGCACAAATGTATTATATATATTACTTTATCAGTTATCAAGTGCTAAAAGTAAAATATATGATGCATTTTGCAATACATCACGCCGTCGTTCTCCCTTGCGCTCCTCCGCCCCGCGGGGTATCCTTAAGACGCGGCACGAAAAGGAGCATTGCGATGAAGATTATGATTGGCGTGATGGGGTCGGTGGCGGGGTTTGACGCGAACGCGGCCGAGTTGTCGTATCAGTTGGGCCGGGCGATTGCGGAGCACGACTGCGCGATTGTCACCGGCGCGTGTCCGGGATTGCCGTATGACGCGGTGCGCGGGGCGAAGGATACCGGCGGGCTGACGGTGGGGGTGTCGCCGGGGCACAATTTCGCCGAACACACCATCAAGTACGAGTCCCCGTGGGAGGGATTCGACGTCATCATCTACACCGGCTCCGGACTGATGGGCCGCGAGATCACCGGCGTGCGCAGTTGCGACATCGTCATCGTTGTCGGCGGGCGTTCCGGCACGCTAGGCGAATTCTCTATCGCCTATGACGAAGGCAAGCTCATCGGCGTGCTGCGAGGCACCGGCGGCATCGCCGACCACATCAACGAGTTGGTGGGCGTGATTAATAAAGAAACCGGCGCGCAGGTGGTGGAGGACGGCGATCCGCATCGGCTCATCGTCCGCCTGATGGAACTCTACATCGCCCGCCGGCTGGCCGCGCGCGGGCACGACCTGCCCGCTATCCTGCCCGATTGTGATGAACACGCCTGCCGCTCGGTGGAGAGCATCGAGACCGCCATTGCCGACATGGAGGCGGAAATCCTGCGCATCCAGGGCATCATCGCCGAACAGCGCAAGCGGCTGGACGCCTTTCGCGACGTGGCGATGATGGGCAGCGGGGAGGCGAAGGGGTGACGCGGTGAAGCGGTGCAGTCCGAGGGCGCGCGCACTTTCCGCCCGCGTTGACAGGCGCATGCCTTGTGCGTATATTACGTTAATATTCACATGGACCGTCATCGGTGGCGCCGATTATTAAAAGGAGTTCTCCCATGCCTTCATCTCCGCGCCGAGGGTTTACCCTCATCGAGTTGCTAGTAGTGATTGCGATCATCGCGATCCTCGCTGCCATCCTCTTCCCCGTGTTCGCCAAAGCGCGTGAAAAAGCGCGACAAACCACCTGCCTGAACAACCAGCGCCAGATCGCCATCGCCATCAGCATGTATGTGCAGGATAACAACGAAACCTTTTTCCCGGATCCGGTCACGCAATCCTGGGCGATGCATCTCCAGCCTTATAACGGTCCCAGTCTGTATGACTGCCCGACGAAAACCGGAAAAGGCAGCAATGCCCGGCCGGAATACGGGATCAATGCGCGGGCGTTCTCGCTGGCGCTGGGTGACCTGACCGACCCGTCCGCCGCCTTTCTGCTCTCCGATATGGCCATCACCAAATCGGAGACAAACTACGCCATTTCCAGCAGCGACGCGAAAGAAATTGACCCGCGCCACAACAAATCGGTGGTATTGACCGCCGGGGATGGCCACGTGGCCAGTGTCGCCGTCCCAGCCGGCATGACGGTCATCGAGGCGATGGACAACCAGGGCATCAAGTATCCCGGCATCGTCAATCCATCCGCCGCCATACCGAAGACGGAGCGCTGGGCTTGCGGCATCGGCGCCCCGAATCCGCTGGCCGGCATCACCACCACGCAGTCCGAAAACTGGGGCCCGCTGGTGTCCGATCTGATCCTGGATAAAAAAGTCACCGAAAGCACCTACGTCTACTGCTGGCTGAGCAACGGCTCCGCGCTGCCCCAGTGGGTGCAGTTGGATTTAGGCGCATCGTACGAGGTGAATGCCGTCCGGATCTGGAATTACTACCAGCCCGGCTCCTCGGGACGCGTGGCGAAAACCATCGAAGTTTACGTTGATGACGTGAAGCAGACCACTGGCTCCGCGTTTGCCGGCCATGGCGCCGCGGTCATGACCATCACCGCCGTGGCCGGCGATGGCTCCGACAATGGTATCAGTACCTTGCCAGCCCCACAGACAGGCCGGTATGTCTCGCTCAGGATGACCGCCAATTATGGGGACGCGTATATCGGCCTCGGTGAAGTCGGCATCTGCATTCTGGAATAAAGGCCGTTGCGCTCACCCTGTTGTCACCGTACCCGCGTCCGTATACCCCGGCAGCGCCGTATCCGCCCACGGGTGGTCCTGCACGCCCAGGCGGGCGTCGGGGTTACGCGGCATTTCCGGTTTGGGGTGCGTCTTCCAGCGGTCGCCGTCAATCATGTCGTCTTCGCCATTGGCGCGCAGGTGGTCCATTAACACGTTGCGCATGGCGCGCTGGTTCTCCGTGTAGAACGCGCAGCCGGCGTGGTTGCGGCTCTCGCGCGATTCCCCCACGCGGTCGAAGAGAAACTCTTCGCTGTCGGCGGCGCTGTAGGCATACTTCCAGCGGCGGCCGATGGCGGCGTAGAGCGCCCAGCGCCCCTGGGCGCGCTGCAGGTAGACATATTCCCGGCTGCTCGCGCCGGCAGCCACCTCCGCCAGATCCTCGCCGGCGGGCGCGTGCGTCCGGCAGTCAACGCCGGCCACG
>JAKIYB010000439.1:0-1935 GCA_022708765.1 Armatimonadota bacterium
CCATGTACTGCCGTGCCGTCAACCAGCGCCGCGCAGCGGGACGATCAACCGTTTCCAGCGCTTCCGCCGACTCCAGCGCGGTGAGGGCATTCGTCGTCACCCACACCGACAGGTCGGTGTCAATGGACCAACTTCCGTCTTCACGCGCGCCCGAGCGTAAAAAGGATAAGCAACGACTCGCGACCGGCTGATCCGCGCCAAAACGCGCGATGAGCGCCATCGCCACAAAGGCCGTCAGCGGCGTTGCTTCCAGGAAGCCACCGTGCTCCGGCTGAATGCGCGCCAGCTTTTCAATTACCCGCGGCGTCGCCAGCCGCCGGATTGAGCGGGTGAACGGATTGCGCGGCGGATATTTCGCATCCAGCAGCACCCCCACCGCAATAAGCGCCGGCAGCGCGTAACTGACCACCCGCAGCTGCAGCGCGGAATACCACGCTCGCGGCACCACCGCCAATTCAAACGGCAAGTCCGGAATACCTTCCCACGGCATAAGCCGGGCCAGCGCGCAGTGCATGAGAATCGGCACGGCGAAGGTGCGGTCGGCACCATAGATGCGCAGAATGGCCGCGCGCCACTCGGCTGGCGTCGTCCCCGCGCGCGCCACCGCATAGCGCCGGTCTGCCGCGCTGTCCGGTTCACCTGCCATGCGGAACGCGGACAGCACTAACAGTGTCGTCGGCAAATTACTCGGACTCCCCGGCGTGTCGCCCCAGCCGCCGTCGGTGTTTTGCGTGGCGCGCAGCCAGGCGACGCCGGCGCGTACCAGCGGCGCATCCGCCGCCTCACCACCCAGCACGAGCGCGCTCACAGCCGTCGCCGTCGCCAGCGCCGACGAAGAGAGCCGGCCGCTCCAAAAGCCCTCCGGTTCACGGAGGCTAAGGAGGTGGGCGATGGCTGTTCGGAGCGCTGAGGCGAGTGGCAGTAAAACGCGCGGCGTCATCCTCTCGCCCTCCTTGCGTGGAGGGCGAAGAATGCCCGCCATTGCATCACCTGCCCGTGGCCCATCGCCTGAAAAAGCATCCGCTTCCACGCCGGCACGCCGACCGCGGTTTGATTATCCCAGTACATGCGCGGAATCCAGCGGAAGTTAAACGCGTATGCCATACTGATGAGCCGCCAATGCAGCGGACTGAGAGCCTTTGCGGTCATCGTACTGCCGTCCACCGGGGCGTAGAGCACCGGGAAGATGGTGATGCGCTCACCTTTGAAGGACTCGATCCAGTGCAGTGTCGCTTCCACATCCGCCGGCGTCTCGCCGGGCAAGCCGAGGATGAGGCTAACCATGGGTAAAAAGCCGGCGCGAATAAGACGCCGAAGCTGTGTCGCGCAGAATCCCCCCCATTCCTCGTCCGCAACCCCGCCCATCTTCGGCGCCCCGCCATTGCGCCGCAACAGCGCGCCGGACACGGTTTCCACCCCCACATTCACCCATGGCAATTCCGCGCCGGTATCGCCGACAAGCAATCGCGTCACCTGCGCCAGCTCGCCGTCGCTGAACCCGGCGACACTGCGCGCGTTGGCGTGATCAAGCTGGATGATCCCGATCCCGCGCAAGCCGCGCAGCCATTTCAACAGCCCGAGCACGCGCTCCGGCTGCACCGACGCTCCCGTTGCGCCATAACGGAAGAAATCCTCGCTTAACGCCGCGATGTCAGCCATGCCCGCATGCAGATTCGCCTGCACGTCAGCGATAATGAGTTCCTCAGGCAGATGCCGCATAGGCGTGCCCGCCAGCGTACAAAAGGCGCACCCCCACCCACAGCCGCGGCTGATTTCCACCACACCCATGGTGGTACCCCCAAGGATTGATGGGATGGCTTCCGCGGGCACTCCCTCGCCGGGAATGACCGCCGGCAGCGGATCGCGCACTTGCAGCGCGCGGAAGATCTCCAGGGCGTTGCCCTCGGCGTAGCCGATCACCACGTGATCAATGCC
>JAKIYB010000439.1:1945-4076 GCA_022708765.1 Armatimonadota bacterium
GGCATCACCGGCAAGCTGCCAGCTTCCCGGACCACCGAGGACGATTTTCGCTTTCGGCGCGGCGTCAGCTATGCAGGCACGCACCCGTTTCAGCAGCCTGGAGAAATGTGCCTGCGGATAACTCGTACCGCCAGCGATGCCCACCATGGTGGTGGAATTCATGCCGTGGCCGGTCGGCTCGCCCGCGCAGATGCCCACCGCGCAAGTGTGCGGGCCGATGGCATGCGGCAGATCATCCTCCGGCACTATCGCCACTTCGTCGCGGGTGAAGCCGCCGGCGCGCAGCGCTGCTTCGATGCGCCGCAGTCCAAGCGGCGCCACCGTCGCCCGTCCTTCGACCGCCGGCGCGAGCGGCATCACCAGGTCACTGACGAGGCCAGGTGGGGTGGCAGTAGTAAGGCTGGCGGCGAGCATGCCGTCAAACAGCAGACTGTACCGCGCCATCAGCGTGCGGTCGGCGGTAAGCACGATGGGGAAGCCGTGGGAACCGCTCACGGACGCCTCCCCGGCAGCGCGTCCAGAGCCGCGATCAGGTCATCCAGTTCATCGGGCTCGACCCGCGCGCC
The DNA here is from genome assembly GCA_022708765.1 of Armatimonadota bacterium. Classification (GTDB taxonomy): domain Bacteria; phylum Armatimonadota; class Hebobacteria; order CAIYQO01; family CAIYQO01; genus JAKIYB01. The sequence continues at coordinate 2,512 of JAKIYB010000439.1, forward strand.
CTTCGCCCGCCCGCATTCCGCGCAGATCTCGCCGCCCACGCCAGCTTCGGTGCGGCCGCAGGTGGGACACGGCCGCCGGGTGCGGGTGTAATACATGCGCCGGGCGGCGACGTCAGGGCTCATAAACACGCCGGGAGCACCGGCAATCGCCGGATCCTGATACAGCGGGAAGATGATCGCCCCGTGCGGGCAGATGCGGCTGCATGCCGGACAGCCGGCTTTACAGGCGTCGGGATTTTCGACTGTTACCCGGCCATCAGCATCCAATACATATACGCCGAAGAGGCAGAACTGCAGGCAGTGATGGCACTCGCCGCAGCGGTCGCGGTCAATCACTGGATACCAGCGCGCCGCCGCATCGCCCGCCAGCGTTTCGCACGACGCGGCGGACACGGGGTGCAGTGCGCCGATCGCCGCGAACGCCTCCGCGTGATCAGCAACTTCGCGCAACGACACCACCTCCGCCTGGATGCCGTGACGACGCAGCAGCCAGACAGACGGGCGCGTGTGCAGGCCGGTGACATAAACCAGCGGCTCCGGCAGCGCCGCCAGCCGCGCCCACAGCGGGCTGTCGCCGGGTACGTGGTATAACTCCGGTACGCGCAGCACAGGGAAGCCGGCACCGGCTACCGCCCGTGCCAGTGCATCACTGTTTTCACCGTTAATATCACAAGCAATGATAATCATTGTAATTTCTCGCGTATCAAAACACCCAGTCCTGGTTTTGTCAATCCCCGCACCGATACTGTTATGTCAATCCCATCCTCGAACCTCTACATCCTTTCATGTGTATCCTTATCCTTTTCTCCTCTTCACCACTTCACCTCTTCATTGGATAATGGGTATAATTCCCGTACCGGACATCGGTTGAACCTGTTGCGATTGCTTTTCTCGTCTTTGGGTATCGTGGTGCCATGCGCTATTCGCTCATCGAATACGGGCTGCCGCTTCTCGTCGTCCTGGTCGGCGTGCTCGCATGCTGGCGGTGGCTGGCGGAAGGCCGTCGAACGCTGACGGTAACGCCGCGCGTGCCTATTGCCCAGGCGCAGGATTTCAGCCCACGCCCGGAAGATGCGACTCCACCGACAACAACTCCGACGCCGGTGCCCGCTACGGCGGCGACGCCTCCAACCACAACGCCAAACGACACCACCGCCGCCACCCCTATCAGCGGTTCCTGGCCGCGCTTCCGCGGGGCGTATGCCGACGGCATCAGCTACGACAGGACGCCGCTGGCGACGCGGTGGCCGGCAGCAGGCCTAAAACGCCTGTGGACGGTCTCGCTGGGTGAGGGTTATGCCGGTCCGGCGGTGCTGAACGGCCGCGTCTACCTGCTCGACTACGATGAGAAGGCACGGCAGGACGTGCTGCGCTGTTTCGCATTGAGCGATGGCCGCGAACTCTGGCGCTCGGGCTATTCCTCCCCCACCGGCAAACAGCATGGCTACACGCGCACTGTTCCGGCAGTGACGGAAAAATATGTCGTCACCCTCGGCCCGCGCTGCATCGTCTACTGCGCCGACGCAGCTAGCGGCAAAAAGTTATGGCTGCGCGACCTCGTAAAG
>JAKIYB010000043.1:0-5176 GCA_022708765.1 Armatimonadota bacterium
TCCGAGGTGGTGTAGGTGATGTGACACGGCAGCAGCGGGCGGTCGGGAAGCACGGGCCGCTGCCAGGGGAACTGGAAGGCAAGTGGCGTCGGCGATGGTTCCTGCCGTTCGCAGCGCGCGTAGTCAATGGTGGCGGCGTCGAGGCGCGGGGTGGTGCCCGTCTTCAACCGGCCCAGCCGCAGGCCGATGGCGGCGAGGGAAGCGGACAGGTGGCGCGCGGGCGGCTCTCCGTGGCGGCCCGCGTCTTCCGTCACGTCGCCGACGAAGGTGCGCGCGTTGAGGAAGGTGCCGGTGGCGAGGATCACCGCGCGCGCGGCGAATTGCCGGCCGTCAGTCAGGATGACGCCGGTCACCGCGCCGTTCTCGACCAGCACCACCGCCGTTTCTCCTTCGAGCAGCGTAAGGTTCGGCTCGCTCGTAAGCCGCGCCTGCATCAGCGCCGGATAGCGCACCTTATCCACCTGCACGCGGATGGCGCGCACGGCCGGGCCCTTGCTGGTATTCAGCATACGGGCATGAGTCATCGTCGCGTCGGCGATGTGCGGCATGATACCGCCCAGCGCGGCAATTTCGCGCACCAGGTGGGCTTTCGCGGGGCCACCGATGCTGCAATTGCAGGGGAGATGCGCTATGCGGTCCCGGCGAAGAGCGAGCAGCAGCGTGCGCGCGCCGCGGCGTACAGCGGCGAACGCCGCTTCGCACCCCGCGTGTCCGCCGCCCACGACAATGACGTCCCAGGTGTTCACGCGCCCATTATACACGGGTGAGGCGTTGGCGTCGAAAGCGGCGCCTGCCTCGCAAGAAGCGTCGCTTCCTCCTCGACCCCTCCTGTGCGTAAGAGGAACAAAACCCCCGCCTTTCCGGCGAATCGGGAGGAATTGTCGCGGTTTCACGGCTTGAGGCAAGAGCGGTGAACGGATAATTCTTACAGAGGCGCTCATTGAGAACTGAACCCGGGCCGCGATCATTGACGACCGCTGTCACAGCGGCGACATGCATTGCCAGGCTATCTTCATGTTCAGCGATCAATGATCGCGGCTGTATCGGAAGCCCGCCACGCGCCGCACAGGCCGGGCGGCAAGCGTGTAAAAGGAGGATCACGGTATGCGATACCTGTTGATGCTGGCGGTCGTGGCGCTGATGGTGGGCACGGCGTCAGCCCAGATGGTGGGGATATCCCCTTCGAGCAGTCCCACGGTAGCCGGCTCGGTAGAGATGACGGGGCCGGTGATTTGCCCCGCGACGACGATGGCGACCCCACAGCCGTGTCCGGTGCTGGTATCGGCACCGCTGCAGCGCGACTCGGCGATCCTGGTGCTGGGGAGCCAGGAGCGTTTCGCGCTGTCCTATCTGCCCGCGAGCGACGTGGGTTGGCGCGACTACTCGTTCATGTACCACAGCTACTTTGACCAGGGCAATCCGGCGACGCACTATCGGCCCAGTCCGATGGTGACGCGGCATGGTAACCCCTTCTACCCCTACCACCAGGTGACCGCCGAACTGCATCCGGAGGCACTGGCGGTGCGCACGGTGACGCTGCCGGCGACGATATCCGATACTGACCGCGGCACGCTGGCGACGGTCTCGGAGCGGTATCGCGCGATGACACCGAGCCAGGCGCAGGTGCTGGGGTATGCGCCGATCGGCGCGTGCTCCGCCGGCATGGGACAGATCTACGTCAATCCCGCGCTCGTTGACGCCACCATAGATCCGTTGCGGCCGGAAGCGTTCACCTTTGGCCCGGACGGCCGCGTACTCTCCGCGATTCACATCGTGCGCTCCCCCACGCCGGTGATGATCTACGGGCAACCGACCACGGTGAGCAGCATCAGCCCGGGCGACCAGCAGTTGATGGTATGGGTTTTCGAGCCGAACCCGAACGGCTTCTTCGCCGCCACCAACCCGAACGCGCGCTGCACGCTGTTGTAAGCGCATCGTGACCGCAGCCGGGAAGGCGGTCGCGTCTGGCCGCCTTCCCTTTTCCGCGCGGTCGTGGTACACTCTGCCGTCATGTCCGCCGCATCACCGACGTCCAATCTCCGCACCGTTCTGATCGTCACCCTGCTCTTCGGGGTGGCGACCGGCATTTATGAAATGGCGCTGCCGCTGCTGATGGATGCCTGGGGCATTCCCTTCGAGCGGATCGGCATCATCTTCGCGCTGGCCGGATTGGCTATGGTGCTGGCGCGGATTTATCTGGGCGGGCTGGCGGACCGTTTCGGGCGCAAGCTCGTTTACGGTTGGGCGCTCGCGCTGTGCGGCGCGGGGATGTTTCTCACTCCCTTCTCTGCGGTGCTGGCCTGGCAACTGGCGTTGAAGACGATCCGCGACCTGGCGGCACTCACCCGCGAAACGCTGCATCCCGTCATCCTCTACGAATCCGGGCGCGAGGTGTTCCTCAATCGCATCGGCAAATTCCGCGGCATCGAATACCTGTTGCAGGCTGGCGGCACCATACTGACGGGCGCGCTGTTTGCCGTGCTTGCGGCGCGGCAGATGCCAGCAACGACGATCTATCTGCTGGCGCTGACGTTTGGTGGCCTGCTGCTGCTCGCTGGCGGCGTGTTTTGGACAGGCGGCTTTCACGAAACGCACGTGCTGGCGGAACAGCGCCGCATCAGCCTGCGCGAACTCATCAGCTTCGATCTTCACCCCAACCTGCTACTCATCGCCCTCTCCGGCATCATCTTCGCCATCGGACTGCAGCTCAGCCACAGCTTTTACATGCTGCTGTTTTTCACCGAGCATTTCGGCGCGACGCCGGCGCAGGTGTCGGTGATCATGGTCATCCACCGTTTCACGCTGGCGTTGCCGCTGCTCATCGTCAGCCAGTTCAAGCTGACGAACCTGAAAGCCTGGTACATCGCCGGACTGGTGGCGCAGGGCACGGTCATCGCCGCTTCCGCGCTGCTGCCCTGGCTGTGGGTGTCCGCCGGCGTGTGGCTGCTGCACGATCTCATCGGCGCCGGCATCTGGCTGCCCATCCAGTCCACGCTCATCCAGCAGTATTCGCGCGATGAAACGCGCGGGCTGGAGGTGGGCAAGGTGCTGGCCTGGGGCGGCATCGGCTCGGTGGCCGGCCCACTCGCCGCCGGCTACCTCGCGAACGCCGCCACCACTCTCCCCTTCCTTGCCAGCGGCCTTCTCGTGCTGCTCTCCGCCGTGCCGTTGTGCTGGTTGAAACTGGCGCCGGCGGCGGAAGCGGCGAAGGAACCGGCAGCGGCGGGGTAATGTTTTCGTGTGATAGCGCGTGTAACCTTTCCCCTCCCTCCTAGTCGTTGTCTCTTCCCAGCTTCGATGTTTCGCGGGGAACAGATAGATCCGGGTACGATTACGAGTACGAGGGAAACGCTAGCTGTATGATGACGACTACCGCCCGTTGTCCCCCGATGACTACCCCCAGATTTTGCGCTTTTTCGCAAAACGGGGGGTAGTCATTTGACGGCTACCCACCCGGTCCTAAAGAACCGGGCTACCGAACGACGCCCCGTGAACGGGGCTTGCGCGGAGCGTTCCGACCGGTTTGTATAGCGAGCGGAGACAGTCAACGCCTGGCGGTGGTGCGGGTCGGCGTGACGGAGTGCATCGTGACCAGGCGTCAACTGTCCCCGGGCGAGGGATATGCGGGGAAGCGATGGAGGTTCTTACGAGCCCGGCTCGACGGAGTCTCGCCTTTCGGTATGCGGTTGTCACGGTACGGGTGGGAGTGTAGCACAAATACGTATGTTTGTCATGCGCATGTTTGTTTTGCGGTTGTCAGCGCCATGATTTGTGAGATTGTAGAATTGCCTTGATGGCGGGATTGGGCGAACGGGACGGAGAGGACGTAGGGGGCGGGGTGGTGAGGGGGACGCCGACGATTACAGCGGATCCACATCAATAATGAGTTCGCCGGGGGCCTGGTCCGATTCGGCGGGGGTGGGTTCGACAATGGTGTCGGCGCCGCCGAGGAGGACGCGGCAGCGGGCGGCGGGGAGAGAGAGGACGAGGGTCCCACGGGCGTCGGCGGCAACGGTGAAGTCTTTGACGGCCTGCTCGGTGACGAGGGTGACGCGATGGCGGGAGCCCGGAGCGATGGCATACACTCCGCCGGTTACGCGCAGGGTGAGGGATTTTCCGGCGTCCTCATCGGCGGCGCCAAGGTCCAGGCTGAAGGCCTGTTTGCTCTGCTGGCAGTCGGCGACGCGTACGGCGAAGGGGACGGGGTCCACGGTGACGGGCAGCGCTTCGACAATGTGATAACCGGCGGTGGTACAGGTGACCACGGTGCGGTCCGGCTCCAACACGCAGCTTCCGGCGTGGGTGGTGAAGAGTCGGCGCGCCGGATTATTGACGCGCAGTTGCGGCACGGTGCGGTCGCGCGTCCAGAGGGCGACACCATCCTGATAGGCCGCCGCGCTGGCCATGGTGGGCAGGAAATCCATGGGGCGTTCCATCTCCAGCGCCATGCCCGCGCCGAAGAGGTTGCGGTGGAACTCATCGAAGAGCATGGAGCCCGACGCCCAGTATTGATAGAGCGGGAAGGGGGCGTAGAGCGCCACGCCCCGCTCATGGCGGCGGATGAACATGCCGGTGATGGGTTTCGCTTCCAGCGGGCGGTGCGGGCGCGGGGTAGGCCGTTGGACTTTTCGCGAGGTAGTGGTGGTGAAGAGGAGGTCGGTGCCGGCGACGGGGATGGCCTTCGCCGCCTGCCCGATCGCGAGACTGTTATGCAAGCCGGTGGAGCGCAGTCCCTGCAGCAGCAGCGGGAAGCGCGGGTGCTCGCGGTAGACTTCCAGATTCAGCCGCACGGGACGCAGGCCCGGGGTGTTGATGACGCCGAAGAGCTCCTGCATCTTCGCCGGTAGATAGTGATTGTTCCCCTTCATCTGCAGCATGCCGAGGGAAAGGTCGGCCACCGCGGTGCCGCCGTTTTTCACGTAGGACGTGAGGGCGTCCTGCGCGGCGTCGGGAAAGTCGAGCACCGAGGGCAGGAGGATGGCCTGATAGCGCTCCAGCGGTACCCGCGGCAGGTCTTCCGGCGTGAGGTAATCGAACTGTCCGTAACAGGTGCCGTTGCGGAAAGTGAAGAAGACCAGGCCGGGCCCAAAATGCACGTACCCCTGCAGATACCCATAGAGCGGACGCTCCAGCGTGGCCGGTCCCAGGGGATAGGGGCTGTAGACGAAAGCGGCGG
>JAKIYB010000043.1:5238-15228 GCA_022708765.1 Armatimonadota bacterium
CGTGCTCGCGCGATTGGGCCAGTGTTTGCCAGTGATAGATTCCCACTCCCGCCGCGCCATGCAGCGCCGCCTCGTACAGATAATTCACGCAGCGCGGCGGCGCGGAACGTTCGGCAAGGATGCCGGCGAGGACGATGAAGCGGTTGCCGCGGCGGGCGATGTCAATGGCGTGCGGCGCGTGGTGCTCCAGGTCCGGCTCCACGGTACCCGGATAACACTCTTCATAAATGCCGTGATAGTCGGGAGGCACGGCGGCAATAGTACGGTAGCGATACTGCCCGCCGGCAAAGAGGAGGCCGCGAGGATCGCGCGCGCGCACCTGCTCGGCCCACCAGCCGAGGAGCTCGCGAGGGAGCGTTGCCTGATAGCGCGCATACTCCAGCATGGAGAGCGGCGAGGGATCGCCGCGCTGCTCCTGCCGCTTCAGCAGCGTTGCCACGCGCACGCTCTCCCAGGCCTCGAACTGGAAATTCCACTCGGCGTTGAGGCGTTCAATTGATGGATATCGGGTTTTTAGATAGCGCTGAAAGTCAGCGTCACGCGCGAGTACGCTCTGCTGATACGCCTGCACGTCGGCGACGATGAGTTTGCGTATTTCCGCCTGCCCACCGTCGAAAGCCACCGCATTGCGCTCGGTAAGCACCTCGAAGGAGGGTACTTTGGCGCGATAGACGCGCGTATCCTGATCGGAGAGCGTCTTTTTCGCTGACCAGGCGTCGCAGAGGTTTTTCACGGTGCCGTACTTGTCGCGCAGAAAGGCGCTGAAGGAGGCGACATCGGAAACGAGCTGCCCTTCCCGCACCGTGCTGACGATCCAGCCGATGAGTTGGGGATGGTCTTTCAGTTCCGGGATGACGGTATCGAGGAAGTAGGCGACATTTTCCGCGTACTCGTCGTCATTCGTGGCGGCGCGGCGGCCCATCGCCCAGTTGCCGGGCATCAGTTCCAGCAGGACGTAGAGCCCCTCATCACGCGCGGCGTCCATGAGCGCGCGCGCCTGGTCCACCTTCGCCGGGGCGGGCGAATCCACGCGCACCAGCAGGGTATTGAAGCCCATGGCGCGGTAGACGGGCATCTCGGCAAGGTTATCGCAGCCGCGCGCGAAGGTGAGCGCGGTGGGCTGGCCGTCAATGAGCAGCTCGTTGCCGCGCCGCGCCGGGGTGAAGGCGAAGGCCGCTGTCAGCACGAGCAGGAGCAGGATGGCGGTGCCGTGCCTCATGCGTCCTCCTCCGTGGCTGGCTTCACCAGCCGGTAGGCGATGAGCACGGTGCCGAAATACAACACGCAGAGCGGTGCCATGAGCAGTGCCCAATTGAACGGATCAGCGGTGGGAGTGATGACGGCGGCGAGGAGCGTCATCACGAAGAGGGCGACGCGCCACTGGCGCAGCAGCGTGCGCGGGGTGAGTATCCGCAGCGCCACCAGCGCCACCAATACCACCGGGAGCTGAAAGCCGAGACCGAAGGCGAAGAGCACCTTCAGCGGGAAGTTGATGGACTCCTGCAACATGAGGTTGGGCGTAACCCCCTGCAACCCCTGCACATACGTCAGGAAGAAGGCAATGATCTTCGGCAGCATCAGATATGCCAGCCCGGCGCCGAGGAGGAACAGCAGGCAGACGGCGGGGGCGATGGGAGCGGCGACGCGCCGCTCGCGGGCGGTGAGCCCGGGACGGATGAATGCCCACACCTGCCAGAGGATGATCGGTGAGGCGAAGATGATCCCCAGCGCGCCCGCCAGTTTCATCCGCGTAAAAAAGGCTTCCGTCAGGCCCATAGTCATCACCGTACCGCCCTGCGCGCGCACCGCCGCCACCACCGGGCCGCAGAGCAGCGCGTATGCGGAGTCGAAGAGAAACCAGCCGACTCCCATCATCACGGCCACCGCCGCCACGCACCACCACAGGCGCGCGCGCAGTTCCGCGAAATGGGTCAGGAAATCCGTCTCGTGGTCGGGCTGTTCACGGGTTGGCATGCCGTTTACCGGTATACCCCGGCGGCGGAGACGCCACACAACCGCGGGGAACCGGAAGGGAGATTCGCCGGCGGGCGGACGGGAACCTTTTTCCACGGGTGGGCATGTTCAGGCGCATGTCAAAATGCGAAAACGCCGGCAACACGTCATCTACGTACCCCGCATACGAGGTCGCGGCTAGTATACCTTCGGCCAGCCGGTCTGGTATTGCTGCTTCACTTCCTCCGCGGTGAGCGCGCGCGTATACAGGCGGAGCGGACCAAGGTCGCCGGTGTACCAGCGGTTGCTGCCGAGGAAGCTGCCCACGTCGTAGCGCCAGTGATAGGCGAAGAAGGCGAAACCGGGCGAGGCTTTGGGGTCATACGCCGCTTCTTCCGCCTTTTCGCCGTTCAGGTAGAGAGTAACTTTACCGTCGCCGTGCGTCGCCACGACATGCAGCCATTGATCGTATGGCACGGTCTGCTGGAAGCGAATCTGCTCGCCGCGGAAGCGGTCATTCTGATAGGTGAAGCGGCACTCGCCGGGTTTGGCGGTGAGCTGGTCGAAGCTGATTTGTGGATTGAACCGGTAGTGGAAGAGCATCATCGTTCCCACGGCGGGCCGCGCGGGCAGGCGCGGGCGCGCCCAACACTCATAGGTGAAGGCATCAAGCCGGAAGACCGGTTTATAAATTTCCGCGCCGGTGGTGCCCGGCGGCGGGTCGCGCGGCTCCAGGATGCTCTTCAGCGGGAGGGAAGCGGTATCGTCCGTGCCGTCGAAGCGCAGGAAGCCGCGCCCCTCCTCCCGCATCCACGTTGGGCCGTTCAGGTAGAGGGCGTGGCCGTTGCGGCTCTCGTCGTAGGCGGCGGTGGTCGGCTGGTCGGCCATTGCCAGGTCAATGAGCAGGTCGGCGCGCGGTTCCAGCCCTTCCGGGCGCGCGAAGGTGGTGGTTTTCGGCTCCTCGCCCTCCTTTAACGCGGAAAAGGCGAGGTCATCCAGCCACACCTGGCCGGGACCATCCGCATCGAAGGTGATACTCGTGCAGTCACGCACGCGGGGCGCCGTGGTAATGAAAGAGAAGTAGGTCCAATCCCGCGTACCCAGTCCGCCCAGGTAGAACAGGTCTTCCGGCTCTTTTCCGTAAGCATATTTCACCGATAACTGGACGCCGCGCCCGCGCAAGCCCCGCGTCTTTATCCAGCCGCGAATCCACCAGCGCGCGGCGTGCTGCTCGATGGCATACTGGTAGAGGAATACGCCGGCGCTGCCCGGACTATCCACGCGCAGCGAGGCTTTGTCGGTGCGGCCGATAGTGGTATCCACCGTGCCGCTGGCGATCATCGTGTGCTTAGCTTCCGCTTTGGTTGTTGTTTCGGCAAAGGTGGTGCCTTTGGGGTTGAAGATCGCGTATCGCTCGCTGTCCTTCCGCAGCACGGGGGTGAGCGTGGATGCTTTGAACGCCTTGTCAGCTTCCGCGGGTGTCCAGGCGGTCAGGCGCACGCGATAGGGGCGCACCTCGCCTTTTTTCAGGTTCAATCCAGCGCCGCTGTCGGTGTGATGGTAGTCGTATCCCCACATGCAGAGACCGGCAATCAGCTTGCGGCCTGCTACTTGCGGGTAGCGCATGCTCACCTCGAAGGCTGGCACGGCGATTGGGTCCGGCCAGATAAGGCTGACGGCGTTTTCCCAGCACATCTCGCCGTTATTGTCGCCGCTCAGGTAATCGAGGAGTGGGAACCGCTGCCAGGCGCCATCCGGGCCGGTAACGAGCCACCAGCGGTGGCCGGTGGGATTCCACTTGTGTGTTACTTCAGGTCCGGGTTCGCGATTATTGTATTCCAGCGGATCGGTCACTTCAAAGGCGTGGAGCTGCTGGTCTTTCATCACCATGGTTGTCGCGTCGTAGGTGTAGCTATACATGCCGCGCGTTGCCTCGTATTCAATGCGGCAGGTTTGCTTCGTCACCGCTTTGTCGTCGTGGCCGGTGGCGAAGGTGCAGGTGAGGGCGTCGGTGCCGTTCCCCTCCACTTTGAAATCGTCCGGGAACGTGCCGTAGAAGGGCGGCCAGGCGTAGACCGGGTCCTGCATCACCGGTCCGATAGGGGTGTAATATGACGGCCGCCAGCCCGGTTTCAGCTTCACCGCGCCGTGGAAGAGCGTCTTTGTCCGCGCGTCCCGGTGATAGATACTGATGGGCTCGTCGTTGTCGTAGATGACGACTTTATCGCCTTCGGTGACGGCGCGGAAGGTGGGCTTGTATGCGGGGGCTTGAGACGGACGGACTCTCAGCGGTGTCGCGGAGAAGGTATTTACCAGCGTCTTGCTCTTCCAGACGGCAAGACCGACACGGCCTTTCAGCAGGGGCGCGGAACGATCCCAGTAATTCAGCACCGTTGTGCCATCCAACGCGGTGCTGAAACGCGCGCCGATGGTGGTGATGGTCAGCGTATGCTGCTGATTCAGCTTCACCGGGCAGGGAACGATCTGCAGGAAGCCGCCGGTGGCATCCCAGAGGGCGAGTTCGCCGCGAGTGGCGGAGAGCTGGATGCGGTAGAAGTTCAGGGGATCCTGGTAGCGGGTGACCACGCCGAAATCCCAGCCGGGGTAGTTTTCGCCCCAGTAGAAGCCCCAGCGATAGCAGCCGTCGGGGAGGACACGGTTTTGGGCGGAACTGGATTGGATGGTGAAGGTGACTTTGATGTTTGACGCATTTCCCTGATCGCCGGGGAGCAATTTCGTGCTCCAACGATTGACTAGTCCCCCGGCAACGAGGCCGTCGGTGGTTTCCGTCCAGGCGCCGTAGGGGGGCTTGATGGTGTCAATAGCCTCATAGGAGACGCCGTCGGTCCATTGCGCCAGCGGGGTGGCGCACCAAGGAGCGGCGAGAGCAGCAACGGCAACGAGCAGGACGGCGCACAGGAGATTCAGGCGCATGACTGCCTCCTTCGGCTAATGGCAACTGGATGCATAGTTATCCAGACGAAGGGAGATTTCCTGCCACCAACGCATGCCATCTGAACAGCGGGGCGGTCACCCCTGTGCTCAACGGGTGACCGCCCTCGCCAATCCGCCATAACTGATTATGGCGTTGCGAAGTAGGCGGAGAAGCGGGGATGCAACTCGCAATCCGTCGTCGTCGTCATCCGGGTCACCTGCTTAGTGGCGAGATTGATGGTATAGACATCAAAATCGAAGGGGTGGGCGCCGTTGATATCGGACACGAAGACCAGATTGTTGCCATCCGGGCTGAACCAGGGTGCAACTTCATTCGCGGCGGTGTTGGTCAATCGCTCCACACCCGTACCATCAGCCTTCATGATGTAAAGGTCCGGATTGTTATTACTGGTGCGCACGAAAGCGATCTGTTCGCCATCCGGCGAGAATGCTGGATAATCATCATCCGCTGATGTAAGCCGCGTTTCAGTTGGGTTCGCGGCTTCAAAGATTCTCATCGTAAAGAGCCCGGGCTTGTTATCCTGGATTGATGAATAGATGACGACGGTTCCCGTGTTATCGAGAACCGGGCTCTGGTACGAGACCTCATCCTTGAATGTCAGGCGTCTGACCGCTGTACCGTCACCGAGCATGGAATAGATTTGCGGATTCGCACTGTCGCGTGTTGAGGTGAAGACAATCTGGCCAGAGGGACTCATGGAGGGATACCAATCGTCTCCCGCGTCATTCGTCAATCGGCGCACGTCGCTCCCATCAGCTTTCATGCGGTACAGTTCCGGATTGCCGTCGCGATCCGACACGAAAACGATGGATTGGGCGTCGGGCGTGAATGTCGGGCTATAGTCCTGCGCGGGATGATTCGAGATATTCGTCACCCCAGTGCCATTCCCCAGCATGGTGAAGACTTCCTGGTCACCGCCATGCGTGGCAAAATAAGTCACCGGCGCCTGTGGCAGCGACAGGTCACCCCGCGCGACGGTGCCAGGTTCCGCCTCACATCCGCTGCTGATCACCAGCGTCGCCATGGCGGCGGCTATCATAAGGCCGATCAATAATCTGCGATACATATCAGGCTCCTTCTCTGGACGGAAAGTATTTTGCATTTGTCCAGCACAATTAAGACATATTTACTCTAATACATGATTTTCCTCCTTGTTTTCACTGTATTTTGGCACTTTTTATGAAGAGCGATCACGACACGTCCTTTTCCTGTGATAGCCGGCGCGATAGGTATCCCTGTCCTGGGAGACAACCATGCTTGACAGGCAGACAATGAAGCATTACTATTAGCGCGTGCTAATTATTGGCTTTCACCTGACTAACGGTGAGGCAAGGGGGATGTCGTGACGGTGGCGGCGGTGGATGTGAGCGCGCAGGTAGAGGAGTACCTGGAGGCGATATGCCGGATTCAGGAACGCGGAGAAGCGGCGACGCTGACGGAACTGGCGCGGGAGCTGGCGGTGGCGCCGCCCTCGGCGCTGGGGATGCTGCGGCGCATGGGTGAGCAAGAGCTGGTGACGTATGACCGGCGCACGGGCGCGGTGCTCACCGCGCGCGGGCAGGCCTGCGCGGACACATTGCGCCGCCGGCACCGGCTGGCGGAATGCCTGCTCACCGATCTGCTGGGGATGCCATGGGCGCGGGCGCATGAAATCGCCTGCCGCTTCGAGCACGTCATTGATGACGAGGTGGAAACGTACCTGCTGGACGCCCTTCATCACCCCACTACCTGCCCGCACGGCAATCCGCTGGGCGGCGAGACGCCGGCGCTGACGCCGTTAACGGAGGCGCCGCTCGGGCAACCGTGCATCCTGCGTCGCATCCTCAATGAAAGCGCGGCACTGCTGGAATACCTGCATGCCAGCGGGTTGCGGCCGGGGGCGGCGGTGACGGTACACGCGGCCGCGCCGTTTGACGGCCCGCTGACGGTGGACGCCGGCGGGGAACGTTTCGCGCTGTCACGGGAGATCGCCAGCCATCTGCTGGTAGAGACGGAGGCGCGCGCATGACCACGCTGCCCCGCCTGCCATTGCCGAAAGCGAAAGAACCCTGCCACTGCGCCGAGCCCGAACGCGCCAGCGGGCACCCGCTGCTCGCCATTGTTGGCTGCCCGAACGTGGGCAAGAGCGTCATCTTCAACCGCCTTACCGGCGCCTACGTCACCGTCTCCAACTACCCGGGCACCACGGTGGAGGTGTCGCGTGGGAAGACGAAGCTCGGGGGCTGCGAGGTGGAAGTGGTGGATACGCCGGGCATGTATGCCCTGCTGCCCATCACCGAGGAAGAGGCGGTCGCGCGCCGCCTGCTGCTGGAGGAGCATCCCCGCCAGGTGCTGCACGTGGTGGACGCCAAGAACCTGCAGCGCATGCTGCCGATGACGCTGCAACTGCTGGAAGCGGGCCTGCCGGTGACGCTGGCGCTGAACATGCTGGACGAGTCGGAGGCGTTGGGCTTCCAGTTCGACGTGGCGGAACTGGGCCGCGAGCTGGGCATCCCCGTACGGGGTACCGCCGGCGCCACCGGGCGCGGGATGACGGAACTGCGGGACGCGCTGGACGCCGCGTGCCGGTGGGACATCGGCGCTCCCAGGGAAGCCGGCGGATTATGCATCACATATGACGCGCGGATTGAGCAGGCGATTGGGACGATTACCGCGCTGATCGGCCGGCCGGCGGCGATTGCCGAACGCGCGACGGCGTTGCTGCTGCTGCAGGGAGACGTGGAGATCGAAGCGCTGGTGACCGAGCGCGTGTCACCGGTGGCGCTGGAGCAGGTGCGTGAGATTGTGGCGGAGACGGCGGCGCAATTCGCCCAGCCCTTGAATATTGTCATTACGCTACGGCGGCAGGCGGCAGCGAATGATATTATCGCGCGGACCATGCAGGCGCCCGTCGAACAGCAGCGGCCGAAACTGGAATGGCTCTCACGGATTTTGATGCACCCGCTGGCCGGGCTGCCGGTGGTGGCGCTGGTGCTCTATTTTGGCATTTACAAATTCGTCGGCATGTTCGGCGCGGGCACGCTGGTGGGGCTGCTGGAAGAAAATCTCTTCGGCGGCATTATCAATCCGTGGCTAACGCGGCTCATCGAGGGCTGGTTGTCGCCGCTCTGGTCGAATCTCTTCGTCGGCGACTACGGCATCTTCACGCTGGGCATCACCTACGCGGTGGCCATCGTACTGCCCATCGTCGGTCTGTTCTTTCTGGTCTTCTCCATCATGGAAGACAGCGGCTACCTGCCGCGGCTGGCGATGCTCATTGACCGCATCTTCAAGAAGATCGGCCTGAATGGCCGCGCGGTCATCCCGCTGGTCCTCGGCTTTGGCTGCGATACCATGGCGACGATGACCACGCGCGTGCTGGAGACGCGGCGGGAGCGCATCATCGTCACCCTGCTGCTGGCGCTGGCCATCCCCTGCTCGGCGCAGAGCGGCGTCTTCCTCGGCATGCTCAGCCAGGTGGGCCCGACGGCGCTGGGCATCTACTTCGGCGTCATCGTGCTCATCTTCCTCACCGTGGGGCTGCTGGCGGCGAAAGTGCTGCCGGGGCAGCAGGCACAATTTTACATCGAGCTACCGCCGCTGCGGCTGCCGCGACTCAACAACGTGCTGGTGAAGACCTACACGCGGCTGGAGTGGTATTTCATCGAGGTGCTGCCGCTCTTCATCCTCGCCAGTGTGCTGCTCTGGTTGGGGTCGCTGACGCTGCAGGGCGGGCAGCTTGCGTTCGTGCCGCATGGCGGCCTTTTCGGCCTTATCGAACGCGCGCTGGACCCGCTGGCGGCGCTCATCGGCCTGCCCACCACCGCGGACGTGGTCAATAATCCGGCGCTGAAATTCACCGGCGGCACCATCCTGCTCTCCGGCTTCTTCCGGCGCGATTTCGGCGCGGCGGGATTGGCGGACCTGTTCGCTGACGGGCTGCTGTCTCCAGTGCAGGTGGTGGTCTCCGCCGTCACCTTCACCCTCTTCCTCCCCTGCATCGCGCAGTTCCTGGTGATGAAGAAGGAACGCGGCCTGCGGACCGCTCTCGGCATGGCTGCCTTCGTGCTGGTCATCTCCTTCGGCGCCGGCGCGCTGCTGAGGGTGGTATTACTGGCAACGGGGTGGATGGGGCGATAATGAAAGACACACGCATCACCTGTGCTATGTGCAACCACCACTTCACCGCGGAGGAAGGAGCGAAATCGTGTGGAAATTGCGCCTTACTCGGCGCCGGCGGCTGCCACAAAGTGCGCTGCCCGCGCTGCGGTTACGAGATGCCCGCCCCGGCCCGGCTGCCTGCGGCAATTGCGGAGCTAGTGGCGAAGTTGACGGGGAAAGCGTCGTAGCACCGGCCGGGCGGGACGGCGGATGTAGCCTCGACCAAGGATTGCATCGGCGCGGGCCCGCTCGGTCTTGAAGAACCGAGCTACCGAACTACGCCCCGTAAACGGGGCTTTTTACGAAAAGCTCCGGCCGGAGTGCAAACGCGGACGCGCCTTGCTCAGGCGGCGGCGCGACTAAGCACTTCATCGGGCGAAAGCTTTGACAGCTGTAGTATCGGCATTACAGCACACTTTTGTTCTTTTGTCAAGCAGATGTTCGCCATTCGCATGACGGGCAATGTGGAGTCAAAGGGTGCGCAGGAACTCCCCTCAACCTCAGCGAATAAAGGTTGACATGGAGGAGCTTGCCATGGGTGCAGAAACGCCGGAGCGCACGGACTATGGAGTGCGGGTGCTGGCCACCGATGATACCGATGCCATAGCACGAGAACTGCGGCGCGTAGGGTGCGCGGAAGACGGCGCTCGCATCATGGCACCGAAGGGGCTGGCGCGGATGATTCACCTTACGGCGGTGCCGGTGGCGGCGGCGAACGTCATCAAGCAGGAGATGCTGGCCACCGGCGGCGATGCCGCGCTGCACACGCAGGCGGCGTCCCGCGGCGTAGACGCGACGGACGTGGTGCTCATCGGCACCGAGGCGCAGCTTGCCACCGCCTGCGCGAAGCTACGCCGGGGGGGGTGGAGGCTGCCGGAGATCGCCGATGCCGTGCTCGACACGCTGTGGCACTATGCGAAGACGGAGTGGTCACTTTGCTG
>JAKIYB010000440.1 GCA_022708765.1 Armatimonadota bacterium
CGGGTTGTCAATTAATGCCAGTTATTATACCGCACCGAGTGCCGTTTCGCAAACAGGTTAATGAACAACATACCAGCTACGAAACCGCCGATATGCGCCCACCACGCGATGCCACCGTCAGGGTCGGCGCCACTCAATGCCGCCACTCCCTGTGTAAACTGGAGCAGGAACCAGAAGCCCAGCACAATAAGCGCCGGCAGCCGAATGATGGTAATAAAGAAGAAGAAGATACAGGTTTCGACCTGTGCGGCGGGAAACCGCACGACGTAAGCGCCGAGTACGCCGGCGACCGCCCCGCTGGCGCCGAGCATGGGTACGGTTGAATCCGGCCCGGTGGCAATCTGCGCGACGGCGGCTACAACGCCGCATAACAGATAGAAGAGCAGGAAGCGCCCCGAGCCCATGGTGTCTTCCACGTTGTTGCCAAATATCCACAGGTATAGCATATTCCCGCCGATGTGCAGCGGGCCACCGTGAAGAAACATGGAAGTGAAGACGGTAAGCCAAACGGGCTCCAGCACATCATGCGGGACATCTTTGCCGAGGAGCGCGGCGGGGGTGAGCGCCGCGCGCTCGACGAACGCCCGCAGCACATCCGAGCTGATGGTCTCCAGTCGAAGCATGTAGAGGAAGACGAGCACATTGACGATGATAGCGAGAGCGTCACCACCGGAAAGGTTCGCGTGGGATTGATATCCCGAAACGGCAACATGCCGTTAGCATACCATAAAAAACGCTCGGCTGGCAGCGTCAGGGCGCCGGCGGGCCGTAGAATTTCTCCTCATACTGCTCCAGGTCCCCCATTTCATCGGGGCCAACGAGCATGCGCACCACGACCCGTTTCCCGGACACGTAATCGAAGTGCTGGTCGGGAATGGGATCGCCGGGTTTCAACGTGTCGTACCACATTGCCACCGGCTCACTGCCGGTGGGATTTTCGATCTCGATGCGCACGAAGACGTTTTCGGCGCCCGGCAGCAGTGGCGCGGAGCCTGGCCGGTAGACGCCGTGCAGCTTCTGCTCTTCGCCGTCGGAGAGCACCAGCGTGACGCTGGCATCGCGTTGCACCATGGCGCCGATTTCCGGTTCGGTGCGGATGACCTGGCCCTTCGGCACCTCGTCTGACTGCTCCTTCTTCATGCCGAATTCACCCTTGTAGCCTTCTTCGCGGATGCGGCGCTTGGCGGCGTCCTGCGACATTCGCGTCACGTCCGGCATGGCGAAGATAGACGGACCGTCGCTGATCCAGTAGAGGATGGGGGTCTCGTCGGAAAGGACGGTGCGCGCCGCCGGCTCCTGCCGGCACACGAGGCCTTCCGGCACGTCATCGTTGGACTCGCGCATCTCGGTGGCGGTCAGGTCGCGGCTGGCCAGCAGCGCTTTCGCCTGTTCCGCTTCCATACCGAGCAGATCAGGCATCACCTTTTTTCCCGGTGGCGGCGGTGTCACATCCTGGCCGCCATAGAATACCTGATAGCCGCCATAGCCGACCACACCGGCAAAGATGAGGAAAAGGATGACAATGATCCAGCTTCCCGCGCTACTGCCGCGCGGCGGGGGCGGCTCCACGGGCGGAGCCTCACGGCGAACCGGTCGCTGCACGGCGACAGTGGCGTCGGTTGGTGGCGGCGACAGCAATACGGTGGATTCCGTATCGGGCATCAACACGTGCGCGAGCACGCTCAATACCTCCGAAGCCGACTGATAACGCGCGTGTGGGTTCTTCTCCAGGCAACGCAGCACCAGCGCTTCCAGCGCGAGAGGGATTTCCGGGCGCAGAGCGCGGGGCGTGGGCGGTTGCTCGTATACCTGCTTATGAGCAATAGCCAGCGCGCTATCGCCGTCGAAGACAGTATGGCCAGTGAGCATCTCGTAGAGCACGCAGCCCAGCGAATACAGGTCTGAACAAGGCGTGGTGGTCTCGCCACGCACGTGTTCGGGAGAGACGTAGTGTACGGAGGCGAGAATGGCGCCGGTGTCTTCACCGTCGGTCACCAGCTTGGCGATGCCGAAATCGGTGACCTTCACTTTTCCGTCGCGGGTGAGCAGGATATTGTGCGGTTTGATGTCGCGGTGGATTAATCCGCTTTTATGCGATGCTTCCAGCGCGGCGGTGATCTGTCGGGCGATTTCGATGGCGGTGGGAATAGGCAGCGCGCCGTCGCGGCGCAGACGCTGTTTGAGATCGGTACCCTCAACGAATTCCATGACGATAAAATATTGCCCGTCGGCGACTCCGGTATCGTAGATGCCGGCGATATGCGGGTGAGACAGCCGCGCGGCAGCCTGCGCCTCGCGCCGAAAACGTTCAACAAAGTGCGGGTCCGTGGTGTATTGGTCCCGCATGATTTTGACGGCAACGGTGCGATTGAGCAGCAGGTCACGGGCGCGGTATGTCACCGCCATCCCGCCTTCACCGACGCGTTCTTCCAATACGTACCGTTCGTTTAATACCTGATGAGTCATGGCATCCGTGATTCTGGTCTGATTTCTCTTGCCTCAGCATACCCGCGCGGGTAACGGGTGTCAAGGAACGAGCATGTGTCCGCGATCACGCCGAATGATTGCGTTCCTCGTGCGCGGAATTGGCTGCTGCCACTTTCAACAACGTTCCGCTCAGGCGCGTCATCAACGACTCGACGAGGGTCACGAACCAGCGCGGCAGCAGGGCGATGGCGCGCTCCGCCTCTGCTTCAGGGATCACTAACACCCGGCAGCTTTCTGTGACGATTGCATTCGCCGCGCGTCGCTCTCCCTGCAGGCAACTGATCTCACCCAGATATTCCGACGCGCGCAGTTCGGCAATCGTCTGTGGGCCGGATTCGGATTCCAGGTAAACCAGTACCACGCCGGAGAGGATGAGATAGAATTCATGCGCCGTGTCTCCGACCTGGTAGATGTGCTCGCCGAGGACATATTCGCGCACCTCAAATCCCTCGAGGCCGGCCTCGGCATCACGAACCGGCGCGCCGTCAACGGTGTGCGCGCTCAGCCAACGTTCACGCAGTCCCATAACGCACCTCCCATGGAATGGTATTGTATCCACAGTATAGCGATGCGGCTGTGCTGTCAAACGCGTTGGCATCAACTCCGACGGACATGCGCCAGCACTTCAGCTAACGCCTCCTGCCAGGGACGAAACGACGGCATTCCCGCCAGCGCCCACGCTTCCGCCTGTAGCGCGGAGTATTCCGGGCGCGGCGCGCCGCCGAATTCCGCCACCGACACCTCCTCTAACGCGACCGTGGCGCCAATCAGGTGAAAAATCTCCGCGGCCATTTCCAGTCGGCTGCATTGGCCAGCGTTGACCAGATGGTAAATCCCGAAAGGCGGCTGTGTCTGTACCATGCGCGCCAGCGCCTCAACCAGGTCCATCAGGCCGGTCGGTGAGCTGATCTGCCGCGCGACGCGCGCGCGACCGCTCGGGGCCGCCGCGAGCATCGCCGCGAGAAAGCCGGGACGCGCCGGATTCATCACCCAGGCGGTACGGACGATGAAGGCGCGCCGACAGCCCGCCAGCACCGCGCGCTCCCCGGCGATTTTCGACTGGCCATAGACATTGCGAGCGGTAGTAAGGTCCGTTTCGACATACGGCTCTCCTTTGAGGCCGTCGAAGACGTAGTCCGTGCTGAGATGGATAAAGCGCGCGCCGGTGCGTTCGGCGGCGGCGGCCAGCTTACCGGGCGCTTCCGCATTTACCCGCCAGGCGAGGTTGGACTGCTGCTCGCACCGGTCCACATTCGTGATCGCGGCGGGATTAATGATGACGTCGGGCTTGAAGGACAGCACGCACGACCACACCGCCCGGGCATCGGTGATGTCGAGCATCCCCGCCGCCGGCGCCTGTGATCAACACGCGCATGACCGTTACCTCGATAAATACGGATACAACAGCGAATACAGACTGGCGGTCACGAAGAGGAGTAAAAACGTGATGGGGATCACCTGCTTTGGCGCCTGCTCAACATGCAGGAAACGCCCGAAGATCAACCCGGCAAGCGCCGCAGCGACCGTGAGACCCAGCAATGTGGCGAAACCATCCACCGATAACCTCGTCTGGTAGAGGAGCGTGGC
>JAKIYB010000441.1 GCA_022708765.1 Armatimonadota bacterium
GCCGATGGAAGTGTTGCCGAGGAAAGAGAAATAGCCGGTGTGCCGGATGGTGATGTCGGCGTCCTTCGAGCGCAGGAAGGTGTTGTAGTAGAGGTGGAAATTACCCGCGCCGAATTCGTTCGTGGCGGCGATGCCGCAGTCCTCGAACCAGCAGTTCCAGATGTACCAGTCCAGCGAGTTAAAATTCTGGATACTGATGCCCGCTTTTTCGCAGCGGTAGAAGCGGCAGCGCAGCACCGACGTCTCGGCGATGCCGAATTTCTGCCCGGCCTCGATGCCGAACCGCACGTCCTTGAAGATCATGTCAGTGCATTCGTTGTAGGTGGCGAAGGCGGGACCGTGCTCGATGGCCGTTTTTGCTTTGCCGGCGCCGTCCAGCGTGAGCCGGCTGATACTGGCGAACCAGGCGTCGTAGAGGAGCATATTCTCGCCGTCAGGGCCATCCCACTTGATGATAGTGGTCAGCGGATCTTCGCCGGTGACGCTCATCCCCAGCGGCTCGCTGTGCGAGATACGCAGGAGCACCAGCTTCTTAGTGATGCGGTAGGTACCCGCCGGGAAGTAGAGCACCTTCTTCGGCGAGGCGTTCACCTTGATGGTTTCCAGCGCTTTCTGGATGGCGGCAGTGTCGTCGGCTTTGCCGTCGCCTACCGCGCCGAATTCCGTTTTCACGTTCGCCCAACTGGGAAACGGGCCGTAAAACTCGGCGACGGGGGCCGGCGCGGCGGCACAGGCATACAGGCCGCCGAGTAGCAGGATGACGAGCAGACTGGTACGCATGGGTCTCCTCCTCTTAACTATTTATCGCGGTTCTTCTATTCGTAAAATGGGGACAGTCCCGGTGAAAACCCCGTGAATCATCAGGTACCGACGTTCAGGGGGACAGTCCCCATTTTGACGGCAGGCCGCTCCGCTGCGTGCCTCACTACGAACGGGATGGTTGGGTTACCGATTGCATTACTCCTGCGCCATCCACCAGATGACCACTTTCTCGCCGTCGGCGGGGGCGGTTTCGAACTCGGCGGTGAAGCCGCGGACGTTGACGCCGACGAGGCGGACGCGGGCGAACTGGTTTGCCGAGAGGGTAACGACGGGCTCGGCATTGAATTCGCTCGGGAAGCGGATGATGTAGCGCTTCGTCGTGCCGTCTCCCTGGTATTCGACACGGCCGCGAGTCTTTTCGTTGCCTTTCAGCGTGCCATGAATGGCCACGGTGTCTTTGCTGACGGACAGTGGGCGCTCGCCGGTGGGGGCGACAATGGCCAGCGCCGTGTCTTTCTCCACCCCTTGCAGGTAGGGGATCTGCGTGTTGTAACAGCGCAGCATGGGGACATCCGGCGCGGCGAGGAAGGCGGCGTCGGCGGGGGCGCCGCTCACCAGCACGCCGTTGCCTTCCCGGCCAGCGGGTAGGTCCACATGCAGGCCCATCTGATAGGCGTTGCAGGAGAAGGCGTTGCCGTTGGCGGTGCGGTTGGTGAAGTTCATCATGGCGATGCCTTCCACGCGATCCTGCGGCGCCAGCGTGCCGGCCAGCAAACCCCACCAGAAAGTAATGGGCTGCGAATGACCGGCGGCGACGAGGATGTTGTCGCCTTTCTTCCAGGGCTGCATGAGGCTGTCCACGTGCAGGCCATTTTCGTTCCACGGGTCGGCGAAGGTGGTGCCGGGGGCAATCTGGTACTTGCCTTCGGCGGCGGCTTGCTCGCGCGCCTTCGGCAGCACGCCGATAGCCAGGCGGTTGGTATACAGTGGATCGAGCTGATGGGGGTTCTTCTCAATGGCGCCCACCGTCAGGCCTTTGTCTGCGTAGGTGGGCAGCTTTTGGCCTTTCGCCGGGTTGTAGATGAAACGGCTGTAACCCAGGTTGCAGTCGAAGCGCCAGTTCGTCCACATGCGCACCTTGAGATGGGTGGGGTTGACCACGTCAATTACCTGGTGCCAGTAGCGCACGCTGTCGGCGTTGTCCACGTCGAAGGAGATAAACCAGCCCACCATGTCGGATGTCCACCGCGTGCCGTCGCCGTAGATGTCGCAGTTCTCCACGCGGTCAATGCGGCCGTCGCTCTTCGACTGCGAAAGATTGATAATGGTGCGGCCCGCGCCGCCCTGTACGCCGCTGGCGGGGATGAGCCGGGTGGCGCCGAGGGGCGCGTCCGCCGCCAGCGTGAATCGCGACTCGCTCACCACGCGGTTCACGGAGGCGCGCATGATCTCCGCGCCTTCGTCGCCGCTGTCGCGGTTGCCCCCGGAGAGCTCCAGCGTTAGACCCGCCGCGATGGTGTCACCCATGCCGAAGTTGCGCACCAGGGTATGCTGCCCGACATACTGTGACTCGGTATAGCAGGTCATGCTGAGGTTCGCCAGTCCAAAGGTGCTCTTGTAGCCCGGATACGCGCCCGGTTGGTTCTGATAGTAGTTCACCCCGCCGCGATTGACGAACAGGTCCACTTCCATGGGGAAGAACCCGCCGTAGAAATTCGCGCCGGCGCTGCTGTGGCCGTTGAAATCCACCCGCTTGTACACGTTGTTATGCACGATGCGGCTGGACTGCATTTGGAAAGGGTTCTCAAAGGCATCGGGCGCGGTTTCATTCACGCTGGGCGCCTGCTGCTCCTTCAACGGCTGGCCGGTATCTTCAAAGGTGAGTTCCTGGGTGGAACCGAGCCAGAACTTGCCGGTGCCGTAGGGTTTGACGGCCGGGAGGGTGATGGGCTCAGGGCCCGGTCCCCAGGCGGCGAACTGGCGATACTTCTCCCCCCATTCGGCGGTGTGTTTCACCGGGCTGTAGCTGCGGCGCAGGCCGATAACCTGCGGCTTGCGGCCCATGGGTGGTTCCGGCGTCTTCGTCACCCAGATGCTGTGGTCGGTCTGCTCCGGCGCGGCGTCCACCACGGTGAGGGTGTTGGTGAAGGTCTTCAGGTTGCACTTCGCTGGAAAGGGCCCCGCCAGCGCGGAATATCGCCAGCCGTTGTGCCCCTGCACCCAGTAGTAGAGGGTGTCGTCGCCCGGCGCGGCCGGTTCCACTTTCAGCGACGGCGCGGGGAGTATCTCGGTTTTGAAGACGTGGTACTTCATCGCGCCTTCCACAGGCTTGAGAGTAAGGACGACCTTATTTTCCTCATCCAGCACATCGGGGGCGTTCGTCACCACGTAGGGCTGTGACAGCGGCGTCACCTTGCCGGGAATGCCTTTCAGGTACCAGGCGCCGGCGTCGGGCGCCTTCTCCGCCGACTCGGCGAAGACCCAGTAGCAGACGGTGCGCGCGCCCGCTTTGCCCACCACCTGCGCCGTGGGCGGCGGTGGGGTGGCGAGGGTGGCGGCGACGAGCGCGCCGGCCGTGATGAGGATGCACAGCACGAACTGGATACGCATGAGGAACCTCCCTTTATCGCATGGTGCCCCGGCGGAGCAGCGCCGGGGGCAGGTAGTCGCGCACGTCGGGATATGTATCGCCGGTGACCGCGTCTATGGCGCGCAGCAGACCAGCCAGGCGGTCAAAGGTGATGGCGTCAATATCCGGGCGATCAATCATTTCGACGAGATAGCGCACGCCGATGAGGCCGTAGTCGTCGGGCACGCGATACCTGAGTCGCGCCAGCGCGTCGCGAATTTCGCCGGCGAAGTCGAGTGAACGGCAGACAAAGCCGGTGCCCGGCGGCTGCGCGCGCAGGATATCGGTCAGCGCGGCGCGTGCTCGCGGGTTTTGATCGGTGCCGGTAGGAAACTCGAAGTAATGTTCCGCCGGGCAGTAGCCCTCGGCATGATCGGTCACCGCTTCGGCGAAGCCCTGCTGGAAGAGGCGCGCGCCCGGCCAGTCAGAGGCGGAGCCGACGTAGACCAGCCGCGTATAGCCGGCGAGAAGCAGCGCCGTCGCCGCCTGGTAGCCGCCGCGGCGGTAGTCAGGCAACAGGTAGGCCTGCTCGGGCGGCGCGAGGCGGTACGGCTCGATGTGCAGAATGCGGATGCCCTCGGCGGCCATCGTCCGCAGCAGGTCGTCGTTGACCGGCGGGGTGGGCGTGCAGCAGGCGAGCAACGCCT
>JAKIYB010000442.1 GCA_022708765.1 Armatimonadota bacterium
CGCATCAATACCATCATCCGCAAACGGGATGACGACGGCAAGGCAGGCGACATGCCGGGGTAATTACGCTGGCGCGCCCAGCACCACCCGCACCTCTTCCGGCGCGTCAATGGTGCTCTCCACCGTGCCGTCCTCTCGCTTGCGATGCGCGAGGATGATCGCGCCGTGGGGCGTGGGATAGGCGCCTTCGACGTATGCGAGGTCACCGAGATGGGGGGCGATTTGCACGGCGCGACAGCCGGGCAGCAGCGGCGTCACCCCCAGCACATGCTCGCTGAGCCAGGCGGTGGGACCGGCGGACCAGCCGTGACAGAGGCTGTGACGCAAGCCGGTGTAGCAGAAATCACCGCGCTCAGCGTGCACGTCCACCGTGCCGGGGATGGGCAGTTCGTCAATGCGGCCGGCGTTCTCCGCCCACTCCACCTCAAAATGCTCCCAAAAGGTCGTGGCGCCGAGCTCGAGCATTGGTCCCCAGTAGTCGCGGATGAGGTCGAGGCAGCCCTGGTAGTCGCCCGCCCGAGCCCGAGCCTGCAGCACGAAGTAGCCGAAGAAGGGCGAGTGCCCGCGGCAGGGATCAACAGCCAGCACCGCGCGGTTCGCTTCCACCGGGTCCACGATATCGGCCAGCGCCAGCAGCGCCGTCGCCGGCTTGCTGTCGGGATCGAGCGCCGGAGCATGCTCCCATAGCCGCGCGGCGGCGGCGCGGAATTCCGCTTCCGCCTTATGGTCGCCCAGTACCGCGCAGCATTCGGCGCCAGCCTCCAGCGCCAGCAACAGCAGGGCGTGCGTGCCGCGCCGCACCGATTCCGGGTGGCGGCTGCTCGGGTGGTCGAGCATCGTGCAGGGCAGCGCTACCGCGCCCGTCTCCACGTCAACAAAGGTCAGGCAGTGGCGCAGCAGCGTCACCAGGTAATCATGCTGCGCGGCTAGATACTCCCGATCGCCGTGCTGGCGGTACCAGAGGCGCTGCACCAGCACCCACCAGAGGGAATAGCTGCTGATGGTATTCATCCACTCCGTCGGCGGCGTGACGTCGCGGATGACATCCATGCTGCGCGGTACCACCGGATGCGCGCCGAAGACGGCGTTAATCACCGCCACCTCCGGATACATGTCGCCAAGCCAGATGAGGCGATCGCGCTTGATACCGTCCCACAGGTAGTCCTGCATGCACAGGTGCACGGTATAGGCGCCTGTCTGCCAGATGGCGTTCAGCCGGTCGTCGCTGCAGTGGAAGCGCCCGAGATACGGCAGGTCGTGCATCAGTGAGACGGCGCGCACCGCCGCCAGTTCTACCTCCGCGCCCTCATCCAGTACGTCAATGCGCACGAAACGAAAGCCGGTGTTGCCCACCTCGTGCGAGCCGCACCAGGGGAGGAAGCACACATGGTCGTGGATGGCGTGGTCGTTGTTCGGGTCGCCCATCGCCTCGCTGGCCGACTCGCCAAAGTGGATGCGCACGCGGCCAGAGTGATGGTTCACCGGCGCGCCGGTGACGATCTGCACTCCGCCGTGTATCTCGCGCCCGAAATCGAGCAGGAGCGACGGCGCCGTGCCGCGATGCACGAGCCGGCAGCAGGCGCGCGTGGGGTACGTCGCCTGGCAGTGTCCCTGCCGCAGCAGATGGTTGGCGTTTTCCGGCGCGGCCTCCCCCGTCGTCTGCCAGACGATGCGGGTGGGCGACAGGTAGGTACGGGTACGGGGATCAATCTGTTGCATATTTCTTTCCTGGGAGCGCCGGTGTCTCACCGATAATATGACTGACCATCATTAAGACATTTCGCCGTTTTGCACCCATCCCCTGTCGCGAATCGCCGGAAAGGGGTATTATTAACCGGTATGGCGACGAAATCCACGGAAATCATCCTGGCGGAATGCCCCTGCACGGGGAAGACACTGGAGCGCCTGGTGCGGCCCGCGGTATTGCTGATGCTGGCGCGCGAACCGATGCATGGCTTTAAAATCGTGCGGCAGCTTGCGGAGATGCCGATGTTCGACGGGCAGAAGCCGAACGCCGCTGGCGTCTACCGCGCGCTAAAAATTATGGCCGAAGAAGGCCTGGTCACCCCGGAATGGGAGCTTTCCGAATCCGGCCCGGCCAAACGCCTGTATACGCTGACAGAGCGTGGCGAGCACTGCCTCGCCAGTTGGATCATTACCCTGCACAACTACCGCCAGTCCCTCGACGCGCTGCTGGAACTGGGGCAGGATGTGGTAACGCGCTGGCGCGAGGCGCGGGACGGGAAGTAACCTCCCCTACCCGATCCACCCCTTCATTTCATCCAGCGTCGGCACGCGCCCTGTCACCTTCACCGCATCGTCCACCGCGACGGCGGGTGTGCTCATCACTCCGGCCATCACGATATCCTTGATGTCGCTCACCTTGATAACCTCAGCGGTGGTGCCCGTCTCCGCCAGCGCCTGGCGCACGATCTCCTCGGCTTTTTTACACTTGGCACAGCCGGTGCCGAATACTTTGATCTGCATGGGGATGCTCCTCTCTGTGGGCGTGCGATCCCGATTGCTTCGAGATTGCCCGCCCATCTATCGTTCAACGCTTTCCTCCCCTCTCCTGAAGGGGGAGGGGGTCGGGGGGTAGGGTTGCTTAGCGCGATAATACCAGATTAATCAAATATCCGACAACCAGAATCCCCGTCGCCACAACGCCGGCGAAAATGAGAATCAGGCGGGGTTTCAGCACCTTGCGCAGGATGATGAACTCCGGCAGCGACAGCCCCACCACCGACATCATCAGCGCCAGCAGTGTGCCGATGGGCACGCCTTTGGCGAAGAGCGCCTGCACCACGGGAATGAGGCCGGCGGGACTGGCGTAGATGGGTACGCCGATAAGTACCGCCAGCGGCACCGACCACCAGCGCTCGTTGCCCAGGGCGCCCAGCAACCAGGCTTGCGAAACAAAGGCGTGCAGCACGGTGCCTACGGCGACCCCAATGAGTACGAAGAGCCAGACGCGGCCGAAGATCTCCTTCACCGCCACAAAACCGAGTCGCACGCGGTCGGGGAAGGTTAGACGCTCCTGCACATCCGCGTCCGCTCCGCCGGAGATCGTCAGCACCCATTCTTCCACATAACGCTGCAGCCGTAGCCGGTCCACCAGCCAGCCGGTGAGAAGGGCGATGGTGAGCCCGGTGCCCAGATATGTCAACACGATGGGCCACTGCAGCGGATTGCCTTTAAAGGTGTCAAAGAGCAGCATTAGCGCGATTTCATTCACCATCGGCGAGGCGACGAGGAAGGTGAACGTGGCGCCCAGCGGTGGCAAAGCCGATGAACAACGGCACCGCCGAGCAAGAGCAAAACGGCGTCATGATGCCCAAGGACGCCGCCATGACATTGGCCACCCCTTCGGTGCGTCCGGCCAGCAAAGCACGGGTGCGCTCCGGGGTGAAGTAGCTGTTGACCATGCCCATGATGAACACCACACCGGTCAGCAGCATCAGCACCTTGGGCGTGTCGTAAAAGAAAAACTGGATGGCCCCACCCAGATGGCTGGAACGATCCACTGGCAAAGCGGCCACCAGGGCTTCTGAGGCGGGGATCAGCATTTGGTACAGGCCCAGCCAGACGATGGCCGCCAGGACCAGAAATGCCATGGGCTGGCGCAGGGGCCAAGAATTTTGCGAGATGGTGAGCGTGTTCATGTTGGGTGCGTTATTCGCGTTCCATCTCCAGATACGTCTGGTTTGCCAGCTGCGGAATCCAGACATCCGCGTGCTTGAGCACGGCGAAGGGCTTGCCATTGAAGCTCTTTACCGCAGCGTCCAGGTCCACCCCGTCATCGATGGCCTTTTTCATGTGGGCGCGCAGAGCGAGCAGCAGATCGCGCGTATGGGCTTGTGCCGTGGCCAGATTGGTCACATTTCCATGGCCAGGAACGATGGTGCGTGGGTTGATCTCGTCAATAACTGCAAATGACTCCAGCCAGGTCTTGCTACGGCTCACCGGGATCAGCCCCAGAGTGCGGTCCACATAGACCACATCGCCTGTGAAAATGACGTTTTTCTGAGGC
>JAKIYB010000443.1 GCA_022708765.1 Armatimonadota bacterium
CTGGACACGGCACGCGCCACCCAGGTTCAAACACAGATCGTGGCACCGACGCGTGGGCGCGTGATGTTGCGCAATGTGGAACCGGGCGAACTGGTCACCCCAGGGCAACCCATCGTGCGGGTCGCGGAACTGCGCCAGGTTTGGCTACGGGTGTATGTGCCGGAGCCGCAGATGGGCCGCATCAAACTCGGTCAACGCGCGGAAATCACCACTGACACCTACCCGACGAAGCGGTATGCCGGCACCGTCATTGAAATCGCCCAGCAACCGGAGTTTACCCCGAAGAACGTACAGACAAAGGGCGAGCGCGTGAAGCTGGTCTTCGGTGTGAAGATTGCCATCGAGAACCCCGAACAGGAATTGAAACCCGGCATGCCGGCAGATGCCGTGATCAGGGTGGGATCACCCACCGCAAGGACATCATCATGACCAGGCACGCATCGGACGACACCGCGCTGCGGGCTATTGCCGTCCAAGGCCTGCGTAAGACTTTTGGCGAACTAGTGGCGGTGGACGGCCTCGACCTGACCGTGCAATCGGGGGAAATCTTCGGCCTTGTTGGCCCGGACGGAGCGGGCAAGACTACCACCATGCGCATGCTCTGCGGCATTCTTGATCCCGATGCCGGGGAGGCGCAGGTAGCCGGCGCCGATGTCCGCCGACAGCCGGAAGCCGTCAAGCGGCGCATTGGCTATATGTCGCAACGCTTTAGCCTGTATGGCGATTTGACGGTGGCGGAAAACCTGCGCTTTTATGCAAAAATTTATCATGTGCCGGAAGCCGAGCGTCGCCGCCGTGAAGAGGAATTGCTCGCGTTCAGCCGTCTCGCCCCCTTCCGCACCCGCCAGGCGCAATATCTCTCCGGGGGGATGAAACAAAAGCTGGCGCTTGCTTGCACACTCATCCACACGCCCACGGTGCTGTTTCTCGACGAGCCGACCACGGGGGTGGACCCGGTGTCCCGACGGGAATTTTGGAAGATCCTCTATGCGCTGCTGAAAGATGGGGTAACGGTATTTGTGAGCACCCCGTATATGGATGAAGCTGAGCGGTGCCACCGCGTGGCCCTGATGGACCGCGGGCATCTCTTGCATTGTGATACGCCAGCGATGTTGAAACAGCAGATGCAGGGGGAGTTATTGGAAATCGTGGCTCAACCGCAGCGAGAAGCTAGAGGCGTGATTGCGGCGCATCCCCAGGTGCGCGGCGTGCAGGTGTTCGGGGATCGCCTGCACGTCTGGATGGATCACACTGACGAGAACGAAACAGCGCTCCTGACTGCTGTGCGGCAGCAGGGCATAACTGTAGCGCATGTACGCCGGGTGGTTCCCAGTCTGGAAGACGTGTTCATCTCGATGGTCGCAGGAGGGCAGCGATGATGCACACCGAGGTGCCGCTGGCCGTTGAAGTGACCGATCTCGTGAAACGATTCGGCGCGTTCACCGCCGTCGATCACATCTCCTTTACCGTGCCGAAAGGCGAAATTTTCGGCTTCCTCGGGCCGAATGGGGCGGGAAAATCCACCACCATCCGCATGCTCTGCGGTATCCTCGTCCCGACTGCCGGGTCCGGGCGGGTCGCCGGATTCGATGTGGTGACCGAGTCGGAGCGGATCAAGACGCGCATCGGCTATATGAGCCAGAAGTTCTCGCTTTACGAAGACTTGACCGTCGAAGAGAATATCGAGTTTTATGGCGGCGTTTACGGGGTGTCCCGTCACAAACTTGCCGAGCGTAAACAGTGGATTCTGGAGATGGCGAACCTGACCGAGCGGCGCACGAGTCTCACCGGAGAACTCGCCATGGGCTGGAAACAGCGCCTGGCACTGGGCTGTGCGATTGTGCACGAGCCGGAAATTCTCTTCCTGGATGAGCCGACGGCTGGGGTGGACCCGATTTCGCGCCGCACCTTTTGGGATTTGATCTACGACGTCGCCGGCCAGGGAGTCACGGTGTTCGTCACCACCCACTATATGGACGAGGCAGAGCACTGCGACCGGCTGGCGATGATCTACAATGGGCAGCTCATTGCGTTGGGGAGCCCACAGGCGCTCAAGGATCGCACGGTGTCCGGGGTTTTGCTGGACATACAGGCGCAGCCGGCCATGGCGGCGCTGGAGGCGTTAGAGGAGGCGCCGGGGGTGACAGACGTGACGATCTTTGGCAGCGCGCTACACGTTATCGTGGAGACGGCCGACGCCATCCCTTCCCTGCGGGACTATCTGACCGCGCGGCAGATCACGGTGACCGCGCTGGAGCCGATCCTACCCTCGCTGGAAGACGCCTTCGTGGCGCTCATCGAGCAGGCAGACCAGCAAGCTGCGATGGGGAAGGAGTAACTGATGCCGCAACGCATCTGGATGATCATGTGGAAGGAATTTATCCAGATTATGCGGGATGCCCGCATGCTGGTCGTGGTCATTGCGCTCCCGGTGCTCATGCTGGTGCTGTACGGGTATGCCATCAACTTTGATGTCAAACACCTGCCGCTGGCCATTTACGACCAGGACCGCAGTCAGGCATCTCGTGCGTTGATCAGCGCCTTTGCGCAGAGTGAATATTTCACTATGGTCGCCTGGTTGCACAACAATCCGCAAGTGACACAGGCACTGGACCGCGGGCAGGCGAAGGTGGTGCTGGTGATTCCGACGACGTACAGCGCGGACCTGGCAGCCGGTCAGACGACCGCGGTACAGGTGCTGGTCGATGGCTCAGACGCCACCACCGCCAGCACAGCCATCGGGTATGCTCAAGCCATGGTACAGCAGCATTCCGCGCAGATCGCCGTGCAGGCGCTGCAGGGGGCCGGTGTGAACACCAGCGGTGTATCGCTGCCGGTCGACAACCGGGTGCGTTACTGGTATAACCCGGAACTCAAAAGCACAAATTTCATCATTCCCGGCTTGATTGCGGTGATTTTAATGATGCTGGCGACTCTCCTGACCTCGATGACCGTGGTGCGTGAACGCGAGCGGGGAACGATTGAATCCCTGATCGTCTCGCCGGTCATGCCGGTAGAGTTGATGCTCGGCAAGCTGATTCCCTATGTCCTCATTGCGTTTTTCGACGTGATGCTCGTAATGGTGGCGAGTGTGCTGCTGTTCCACATCCCGCTGGTAGGCAGTCCCGTGCTCGTGTTGGCCTTATCCGGCATTTTCTTGACCGCGGCGTTGGGCATTGGCTTGCTCATTTCCACCGTCGCGACCAGTCAGCAGTTCGCCATGACCGTAGCGGTGATGGCGACGCAGTTGCCTTCAGTCCTCATGTCGGGGTTCCTCTTTCCCATCAACAGCATGCCGCCGAAGGTGCAACTGCTGACTCTGCTCATCCCGGCTACGCATTTTATCAAGATCTTGCGCGCCGTGTTTCTGAAGGGGAGTGGTTTCGCCGACCTATGGCAGCCCACGCTCTTTCTGCTGCTCATCGGGGGCGTGATGCTCGGTCTCAGTGCCCTGCGCTTTAAAAAGAAGGTCTAAGGTGAGACGATGAACTGGCAACGCATTGTCCGGCTGATCAAGAAAGAATTTTTGCAGACGTTTCGCGATAAACGGTTGCTGCGTATGCTTGTGATGACATCGATTATCCAGCTCTTTGTCTTTGGGTATGGGGTCAGCACGGATGTCAATCGCATCACGACGGCCGTATTGGACGAAGATCGGACAGCAGTCAGCCGGGCCTTCACCGACCGCTTCATCCGCTCCGGCTATTTCGTCTACACGCGCGCCGTCACGCATCCCGAATGGATTTACCAAAGCGATGAGTCGGGGACAAACCGCCAAGGTACAAACGATCCTGGATGGATCGGATTCGATGACCGCCGGAATCATCGCCGGGTATGTCGGCGGCGTGGTGCGCGACTATTCCGCGCAGGTGCGCGCAGAGCGCTTCGAACGCGTGAAAGGGGCGACCACCCGAATACCGGATATTGAAGGCCGCGTGCGTGTCTGGTACAACCCGGAACTCAAAAGCGTCAATTTCATGGTGCCGGGGGTGCTCTGTATGAT
>JAKIYB010000444.1 GCA_022708765.1 Armatimonadota bacterium
GCGCGAAAAGGGCTACCAGGTGCTGGGGGCCACCCTCACCGCCGCGCGGGATGACGAGAACCTGAACGAGGCGATTGCGGCTGCCAATACGCAGGAGGCCGACCTGTTCATTTCGTTGCACTGCAATGCCGCGGCCTCGCCGAAAGCCCGTGGGGTGGAAACCTGGCGCGCGACACGCTGTACTACTTGGATGCCCCCTGGCGAGAGATCGATCTGGACCACCCCGAGGTCATCACCCCGTGGATCCCCGTTGAGGTGGACGGTCGCGCGGTGCGCATGTGGGGGCGCGAATACCAGTTCACCACCTCGGCCCTGCCGGCAGGCATGACCAGCCAGGGCAAGCCGCTGCTCGCCGGCCCGGTGCGGGTCGATGCCGTCATCGCCGGCAAGCCCGTGACCTTCCCCACCGCCACCCCGACGATCAAGAGCGATGGGCCCGGACGCGCATTGGTGACCGCGACAGCGACCTCCCGCACGCATCATCTGCAATTAGCCACTTCCAGCGAAGTCGAGTTCGACGGTCTATCCATGGTGAACATCAGCCTGAGCGGCAAAGGATTGGAGAAGGTCTCCAAATTGGAACTCGCCATCCCGGTGCGCGGCGATGCGGTGAAGTACGTGTACCGCACCGGACTCGACCGCCTGTGGATCTTCGGGCGTACGGGCTTGCGCTCCAAACCCGGGGTGATGGTGCAATCGGACTTTATGCCGATGGCCTGGCTCGGCAACGATGACGCCGGCGTTTTCTGGTTCTGCGACTCCAACCGCGCCTGGCCGCATTCCCGTGCCGGGCGCGCCGATGCCATCCGTATCGTGGATGAAGGCGATGTCGTCTACCTGAAGATGCTCATCAGCGCGGGCGAACAGCTCGCCTCGCCCTGGACGATGCGCATCGGCCTGATGGCCACCCCGGTGAAGCCGGGCGGCAACGGCACCGGGTGGCGCAAGCGCGACCTCACGACCTCCTGCACAGCGGGGGTGGCGGACAACCTGGTATGGCCCTTCCCCAAATTCTTTAAGGATGCAAATATCCCTGAGCCCAATGACCCTGCGGCGATGTGGGGACAGGTGCGCAGCATCCGCGATACCGGACGTATCCCCATGTGCTACACTGCCTATGCCATGCCCGCGCCGCGCCCCGAGTGGAAAGTCTACGGCGACCGCTGGCATATGGATGGCGTGATGGATATGTTCTATGGCGAGGCGTGGTCATTCCACCCCGAGCCGCATGCCGACGGCGCCTGGATGGCCGCCTGTCCGGGCACCGAGTTCAACCAGTGGTTGACCTGGAAGATCGATGACATGCTCAAGGAGTACGGCTGGCGCGGCTATTACCGCGATGGCGTCTACTATAGCGCCTGCGCCTCCCGGCAGCATGGTCATGGTCTTAATGGCGCCTATGATTTCCATATGGAATCCTTGCGCAAGCACTACCGCTACCTCTATACGCAGGTCCATAAGCGCAACCCGGGCAAAGCCTGGATCTTCTTTCACAGCTCCGGCTTGATCCCCATGCCCATCCTGGCCTACTGCGACAGCGTGGCCTTCGCCGAGGATCTCAACGGCGTCAATCTCTACGACGGCGATTACCGGAAGATTATCTCGATGGATGAACTGCGCAATCAGTTCATGGGCACCGCCTGGGGATTCCGCGCCACCTTCCTGCCGCAACTGAAAAACCAGCACGTTAATACCCGGAACACCCGCACCTTGCTGGCGCTGTTGCTGCTGCATGATATCGGGGTGTGGGGTTCAGGTGTCGACCTGCAAACCGTCAGTGACCTCCGCGTGCAACTCAACCGTAAGTTCAACTATGCCGAGGCGGAATATATCTCGTATTTCGCTGAACACCGTCCTGTGAAAGCTACCGGCAAGGAGATCTACGTCAGTCTGTATCGCCAGCGCAGTGGCAAGACGTTGGCGGTGGTGGCGAACATGGACTACCGCAACCTGCGGACTAAAGTGACCATCGATCCCAAGGCGTTAGGGCTGAAGACCGTCGCCCGGGTTACCGACCTTGAACATGACTTCGCCTATCCGGTCACCGAGAACACCGTGCAGGTGGTGGTGCGGCAAGGCGATTACCGCCTGCTGGTGGTGGAATAGGAGCGAGAAGATGAGCATGAAATACTTGATCACCGTGCTGGCCTGCTGTGCGCTGGCCGTGCCGGCCTTCGCGAAGACCGATTATCCCTCGAGCATTTTGCAGACGCCGGGCTTGCAGGCCTATTGGCAGTTCGAAGAACAGCTCGACCCGCGCCTGGAAACCGGTGAGAAGCGCTCGTTGGACGTCGATCAGGATGCATTGCGCGGCCTCTTCTTCCCCGGCGGCTCCAGCTTGAAAGCCTCGGTCCGGCTGGTGGATGCCGCCGGCAAACACTGTGGGCGCACCGAGGAGGTACGCACGGGAGATCCGGGGCTCATTGGCCATGGGCTCGGATTTCACGGAAAAGATTCGCTCGTCTATCTCTTCCGCGACCCGGTGTTTGAGAGCGGCACGGATGATTTCTCCATCGAGATGTGGCTGAAGCCGGAACAGGTTGACGCCTCCGCCATGCTGGCCGAGCGTATGGCTCCACTGTGCAAGGGCAACGGCGGCTGGTATCTCTTCATGACAAAAGGCGCGGTGAGTTTCAGCATCCGACGCTGGGCCGGCGTCGACTTCACCGTGAAAAGTCCCGACGGCACGCTCAAAGCGGGGGAGTGGCAGCATCTCGTCTGCGCGCGTGCGGGCGGCAACCTCCACCTGTATGTGAACGGCGCAGCGGTGGCCACCGCCGCCTGCCCCCCGGGCTTCCGCATCCCTGACTACGGCGACATGAACCTGGGCGGCACCCCCTGGGGCAACCGGTATGTCGGCCTGCTGGATGAGTTCGCCTACTACGCAGTGGCGCTGACCCCGGAAACCGTGCAGGCGCACTACACGGCCGGCGCGCCATAACGCGGAACGATACAGGAACAAAAGCACCGATCAGGCATCTAACCGTATAAGTATCTTACAGGAGAAGAGTACCATGATGACTTGTGCGGGAAGATGCCTGATCGTTTTCGTGCTGGTGTGCACCAGCATGGTGGGTAGTGCAGCCAAGCGTACAGAGCGCTGGCAGATCGGCATGCCGATTGCCACTTATTACGCTGGGCCCGAGGTCACCGACGCAATCGCCAAGCAGATGGCAGACGCCGGGTTCAATCTCATCTGGGTGACGGAAGCCAACATTGATCTCGCGCGCAAGCACGGCCTGCGCGCGCTGTTGCATGCACCCGAGTTATCGCCGGCCAGTCTGCGCGATCCGGCGCAACGCGCCAGGCTTGATGCACTTATCGATCGGGTGAAGAACCATCCGGCGCTCTACGGGTATTACATCATCGATGAACCGAGTGCCGGGCAATTCCCAGGGTACGGCGCACTGGTAACCTATCTGCGCGAGCGCGACCCGGCGCACCTGGCGTACCTGAATCTGTTTCCCACTTATGCCAACAACGACCAGCTCGGCACGCAGGGCGATACGGTGACCGCCTACAAAGAGCACCTGCGCCTGTTCATCGAGCAGGTGAAGCCGGACCTGTTGAGTTACGATCATTACCATTTCACCGCGAGCGGCCACGATGGCGACCAGTACTTTCTCAATCTGGCGATGATCCGCCGGGCGGCCCTCGACGCCGGCATCCCCTTCATGAACATCGTGCAGGGGTGCACCTGGGACCCGGGCATGCGCGCACCCAACGCCGATGAAATGCGCTTCCTCAACTATACCTCGTTGGCGTACGGGGCACAGGCGCTGTCCTATTTCGTGTACTACCACGAGCCGTTTTATCACATGCTAAAAGAGAAGGTGGGCATGATGATGTGGCCCGACGGCTCGACCACCGCGCAATATGCCGCAGCTAAAGAGCTGAACCCGCAGTTCATCGCCATCGCCCGCGAACTGCAACCACTCCGCTCCTTGGGCGCCTATCACGCCGGTCTCGTACCCTGGGGCGCTGAAGCGCTGC
>JAKIYB010000445.1 GCA_022708765.1 Armatimonadota bacterium
GTGCCACACGCAACGGGCGGCGCAACCAGTGCCAATCACACCGGTCCTCCGCCAGCCACTTCTCCGCACCAATGGTCAACGGGCTATCATCCGCATGCTCAATGGCCTGTTGCAGAAAGATCTTATGTGCAGGCCATTCCGCATTCCCGCGCCGTAGGATATGCGCCTTCTCGCGGAAAAATGCTGTACACATCTCCATCTGCGTCACCAGTGCTGCCGGCGCCATGTCGCAGAAGAGTGCGTAGTCGTCGAAGACACCCTCCAGCAGGCCTACGCGCATCTTGTACAGTAGAAACGGGAAGCTGCTGAGCAGTTCCGACGCCCTTTCGAGCTGCTCCGCCTTCACGAGATGGTAAACGCATTCGGCTAAGCCGCGCACGCTCTCTGTCTCCCATGCGTGTTGCGGGTCGTCTCCCCGGGCACGGTCAGTGAAGTACTTGGCTATCTCCCCATGCACGTCTACCGACTTTGCCCGATCCCCGTATTCCTCTATCACCGCCTGCCGCAACTGCCCATGGAAGAAGTCGAGCTGCCCGCCGCGGCGTTGCAGGTAGCGGCGCAGGCCGCGTTCGATGAGCAGGGCGGTGGGGCCGGCAGTGTCGTCAAATTTGCGGGCCAGCAGGTCGGCCAGCTCGCTGCTGGCCATGCCGACGCGGCCATGTGCCAGGTAGAGGCACCACCACTGCACAGCGTCCAGCCGCCGCAGCACCCAGCGAAAGAGGCTGACGGTGTCGGGATGCTCGCGCGGCATACTGGCGATCAGCGTGGGCACGATGCGGTTCAAATCGTTGCCGCCGAGGGTGCGCAGCTCGTGCAGCATCACCAGCAGGTAGAGGGGATTCCGCGCCTGCGGGATGGCGCACAGCGTCTCCAGGTGCTCGCAGTCCAGTTCGTGACAATATTCCTTAAGGTAGTCGACGGCGATGGCGCGCACGTCCTCAGCCATCAACGGCTCTAGCGGTACCTGCAGCGGATGGCGTGCGGTGAGCGCCGCTAGCACCTTCGCCTCGTGGCTTTCAGGCGCGGCGGCGGGATCATCCACGCAACTGACGACCACCCGCACACTTGACCCCAACTGCCGCGGCAGCCAGGCGAGGGTGTGGCCGTCGGAAAGCTGGTTGAGGGCATCGAGCAGGAAGATACCCGCCGTGCCGGTGGCAAGGAGATCCTCCACCTGGTGCGCACGAGACAGGTCGCGCATGTGATCGCCTTGAAGCTGGACCGTCTCTTCCGCGACGCCGAGGACTGCCTGCGTGTCACCCGCGAATGGGACGACGCGGGCATCGCCCTGCACCTGGTGGACATGGGTGGCCAGTCGCTGACTACCAGCAGCACCATCGGCCGCTTGTTCCTCACGATGATTTCCGCCTTCGCCGAATTGGAGCGCAACATCTGCGCCGAACGCACGAAGGCTGCACTGGCGCATAAGAAAGCCAACTGCCAGGTCTATGGCACCACGCCACTGGGCTTCACCCGCGATGGTGATCTGCTCGTACCGGAGCCAGCCGAACAGCAACTCATCCAGCGTATCCACCAGATGCACGCGGAAGGAGCCAGCCTGCGCCGCATCGCCGAGACCTTGAACGCCGAAGGGATTACGGGCAAAAGCGGTGGCCGCTGGTACGCCAGCACCATACGGCATGTACTGCGGAATGAGTTGTATGAGGACAAATAGCTTGTACCTCAATGCTGATGCTGTTGGGTGTTGAAGGCGAATGCAGACCATTGAAAGCGCTACTCGCGGGAGATGGCGAGAGTACCGCATGACAGACAGGGGAGCAAGCGGTATACTATTAACCACTTGAGGAGAGTTTGCAATGTCAACCAATGGACTTGTCTACGCACCTTCGACACCCGATTGGGCGAAGTTTCGCACCTTCGAGTATTTGTACCAG
This sequence comes from Armatimonadota bacterium, assembly GCA_022708765.1. Classification (GTDB taxonomy): domain Bacteria; phylum Armatimonadota; class Hebobacteria; order CAIYQO01; family CAIYQO01; genus JAKIYB01. The sequence continues at coordinate 1,896 of JAKIYB010000445.1, forward strand.
GTGTCGCTCATCGCCGATAACCCCGCCTACTTGCGCCACTACATGGTTGCCACGCACGCGATGCAGACACAGTCGCTGCTTACCTCCAACGCCCAGCTACTAGAAGTTAATCGCGGCATATTAGGCATCCAACATGGTAGCGAAATACTCACTGCTGCTGCGCGACAAGGTTATCTGTTTTCAGATGAAGATATGAAGCGGCAAAACGCCATTATTATGGATGTCGCCAAGCAGCTATCAAAGAAAATGGAAGGCGAAATACGGGAGATTCGCAACTCGGCATTATCCGCTGTGCGTGAAGGATGCTCGCCAGAGGCGTTCGATCAGGAAGGCTCTTTGCGCGAGGCGCTGCAACTCTTCCGCATAACCGTTGAGCACCCGACGGGCATGCGCGATTATGTGGCGTGGTTCAACATCGGTTGGTTGCTCTGGAAGCTGGATGGCAATCTGGACGAGGCGGAAAAAGCCTTCGCTACTGCCGTGCGCCAGAGCATGGAGAAAAAGGACGCCTACCACGTGATGGCCGCTCGCCATCTGGCCTATATGCGCTTCCTGCTGGGCAAAACGGAAGGTGCGTACCAGGGCATTCGGTTGGCGTTGCATATCACGAGTGACGATCCGGAGAACTTATTTGCACAGATGCTTATTGCCGCACAGGCAACGAATGTGGAGGAATTGATAACCGCCTTCCGCACAATGGTTGCGAACCACCCCGAGTGGCTGGTGGTCTGTCTGGCTGAACCGGAACTCAATCCCTTCCAGGCACAGTTGCAACCGGTGGTGGATGCACTAGTGGAAGATGCTCGCATGCAGGTGAGGGAGATGATCAATAAGGTGAAAGCGAAGCTGCAAGAAATTGACGATAAAGCGACTCCAATACCATACACGTTGTTGCTATCCGCCACCAACCAACAAAAAATCACAGCTATCAAAGCGAGAATAGACCGTATTAATGTTAGTGCGACGGACTGGTTGACATTGGACAGCTTATTTATAGAGTTAATGGCAGTTAATACAGATGCGATCCGGATAGGTGATGAAATTCGACCGATCTATGATCTGATAACCTCAATGGTTACAATCCCTGCTGGTGATTTTTTATATGGTGAAAAGAAATATCGTAAATTCCTCCCAGCTTTTTCTATTACCAAACATCCTATCACCGTCGCGCAGTATCGCCAGTTCTGTGACATAACGGGGCGTGAAATGCCTCACTTGCCACGAGAATGCATGCATGATGATCTCCCCATCGTCTACGTGTCATGGCATGATGCTGTTGCTTTCGCGGAGTGGGTGGGCTTGGCGTTGCCAACCGAAGAGGAGTGGGAGAAAGCCGCGCGCGGTACGGATGGGCGGGAATATCCTTGGGGCAACGAGTGGGATGCTTCGAAATGCAGTAATCGCGTGGAAGACATACACTCCAATCCTAGGCTCGTGGGGAAGCACCCGACAGGAGCAAGCCCCTATGGGGTGGAGGATATGGTAGGCAACGTCGAGGAATGGTGTGATAACTGGTATGAGATAGCTAACACGCGGGTGTTGCGTGGCGGAAGTACTCATTATGATTCGGATACCTTTCGCATCACTTATAGGTATAAAGACAGACCGACATGCTACGGTCGCTGCCGTGGTTTCCGGTGCGTCTCGCGTTCGCCAGGACAGTGATATCCCTCTGAACCATCATTATTGGTGCGCGGAGACGTCTGCCTCCCGCCCCTCCACGTCTTCCAGCGGGCGTGTAGCAATCAAGGTGGGGGTAACTGGTACCCAGCAAAAATACGCATTGAGGCAATACGCATGACCATTAATATTTCGTTGTGCTTTCATAGAAGGATATAATGCTGCTCGAGTGGTGAGGATTGTCGGGCTAGGTCCCGTGACGCGAAGTGGAGGTGTCCGGCATCTACGAAGCGTAAAACGGCTGTTACGCCGCGACGCTGCAGTGTGTGCCACGACGAGAGGGCGCGGGCCATATTGGCCTCTTCGCCAACGTGTAGTGCCCTGCCGCACTCTCTCTGAAAGTGGCGTCAAGTACCTGAGCCGGTGAAATCGCAAGTTTCTTCGCACTTTTTCGATTCTC